>JARYLV010000001.1 GCA_029907465.1 Methanomassiliicoccales archaeon | reverse complement strand
TGAGAAAAGAGCTCTATGGATGTGAGGAAGAAAGCAAGGAGACAGTCGAGAGGGTGTTGAGGAAACATATGGATGAGTATGGCATGTACGGATCCGATAGGATACTTGAATCTCATGAGAAACCAGTTTCTTTTGGTGCTTCAGAGATAATAATGGACGCAATGCTGGAAGGCCTTGTGGATGCAGCTGTGGTTGTCTGCGAGGGCGCTGGGACGGTTGTTGTTCATGAGCCAAATATCCTGCAAGCGATTGGTGCACACATGACTGGTCTGATATCTACCGATCCGATCCCGGAAGTCATCAGCAAGCTGAAGGAGAAAGGTTGTCTTGTTGTAGACGAGGCATGCACTATTGATCAGGTCCAGGGATTTAGAAGGGCTGTAGAACTCGGATTTAGGAAAATTGTCGTCACGATTACAGGCCAAAGGGCTGATGATGCAAAGCTTCTCAAGGAAATGGGAGACCGGCTAGGCGTGCGGCCGATCGTTTTTGCCGTGCATAATACAGGTATAGGGGAAAGGGAAGCGAGAACGCTTGCAGAATATGCAGATGTCGTGTGGGGATGTGCTTCACGCTCTGTAAGGGAAGTTGTGGGAAAGGTATCGAAGATTCAAATAGGAGTGGCCATACCTGTCTTTGCTGTATCTGAAATCGGAAAAAGGTTAGTGCTCAATCGTGCATATCACTTTGAGGGCAGCCTTGTCATCCATCGAGCCTTATTACCCTTTGGATATGAGGATCGTCGACCAGAGCCACTATTATAAATGGCTTTCTTATGAACAAATGTTAACACGAGAATTTTGCTCCCGATCTCTCGCGTCTTGCTACTGTTTCGAATCGGTTTCCGATATTTGGGATAATATGTAAGTCATTGATTTTTCATTACTACAATGAATAGTATGGAAGTCCCAATTAGACACGGAAATGATGAAGATATAGTGGAAATCCCGGAAAAGAACCTTATCTGGGAGCTATCGCCGAATGATCTAGCTGCTGTTGATGACGAGCGCAAAGCCGTAGTAGATGCTGTCTCAAATCCTATCCACTGCGAAAGATTAAGCAAATTGGTCAAACCGCATATGGATGTCGTTATTATCGCCGATGATTTCACCCGCTCGACACCCAAGAAAGTTATTCTGCCCGTGATTCTTGACGAGCTCAATCTTGCTGGCGTTAGTGATGAGAAGATCACGGTTCTCATCGGCTTGGGTACCCATCGGTATATGACTGAAGAGGAGATTGTAAAGAACTTCGGAAGCGAGGTCGTTTCGAGGGTTAGGGTCGTTAATCATGAGTGGATGGATCCTCAAAATCTCGTATATATCGGCACGACCGCGAATGGGACTCCTGTGACGATTAATCGCATTGCGTATGAGGCGGATTTTCTCATCGGGGTCGGGAGTATTGTTCCCCATTGCTGGGCTGGGTTTTCGGGTGGAGCGAAAATTGTTCAGCCAGGGATTTGTGGTCCCGAGACGACGGCTGCAACACATTACTTGATTTTTGATGATGACGAAAGGGTGCTCGATTACGCGGGCGTGCAAGGGAACAAGGTGATGCAGGAGATGCGTGCCGTCGCTTTGAAAGCAGGGTTGCGATTTATCGTCAATGCCGTTATCAATAGTAAGGGGCAGCTCGTTAAAGTTGTCGCTGGCGATCCTATCATCGCCCACGACGCGGGGATTGATATCTCAAGGCGTATTTTTGTGAGAGAAGTCGAGAAGAAGGCAGATATCGTGATCGTTGAAGCATATCCAGCAGATCTTGATATGTGGCAGGCCACGAAGCCACTCTCGTATTCCAGACGTGTTGTCAAAGACGGCGGAACCGTGATTTTTGTCACAGCTGCTCCCGATGGCCTCTCTCCGACGCATCCGTTCCTCGCTGAGAAGGGCTGCAAGACTTATCAGGAGCTCAAGCAGATGATGAAGTGCGATCAGATTGATGACAAGGTGGCAGGTTCCCTTCTTATGCTTATAAAGAAAGGTGTAGAAGGCGTTAATGTCCTTGTTGTATCGAAGGGGCTAACAAGAGAGATGAAGCAGAAAATGAATATGGGGCACGCCGATTCAGTAGAAGATGCCTTGAACTTGGCTTTTGAAAAACATGGGATTGATGCCACCGTGGGCGTCATTCATCATGGGGGTGATGTGTTACCCGTTCTGAAGGAAGGAGGTAAAGTCTCATGAAACGAAAGGCAATTAAGATCAATGAAAAAGACAATGTGGCAACGGCACTAACCGATATCCAATCAGGCGAAATAGTTGTGATTAAAGGGGTAAAAGAGGAGGAGGTCAAAGTCGTCCAGGATATTCCTTTCGGGCACAAGATCGCACTTATGTATATTCCAGAAGGATCAGAGATTATCAAATATGGTGAGGTCATCGGGAGGGCAACTTCAGGCATAAAAAAAGGAGAACATGTACACGTCCATAATGTCGAAAGCTTGCGGGGTCGGGGTGATCTCTCGAAGGTGGATGCTGCAGAATAGAGGTGCTAAGACTCTTCTCACCGTCGTCCGTGAAATTGAATAAGAATACTGAGAAAGGAGTTGAATACGCTTATATCCTCGTATCTTGGGGTCATGTTCCAGTGGAAAGAAATCCTTAGTAGGCAGGAGGGCATTCTTTGGATCCAGATTTAATGTTGATAGCTTATCCGTCTTGTATTCCAATTTTGACCAGTCCCAAATTCCGCCCAATCGATGCCTAAAGACCAGTTGATGAACTCCATACAGGAGACGATTGAATTAATTTCAATTGAGAGGCAGCTAGTAGGGTCTAGGCTATGAGAATAGACATGGATGAGATATTTAGGTAAACAGAAAGAAGGTCAGGAGCTCATTTTCTATTGGATTCCTGATCATTGATCTGCTGTACTCCTCCTAGAATACACTACATAAGATACTCTGAGCGTGTTGTCCCATCCCAATTTATCCTTGGCTCAGGTTTATGATCAACTCTCGGTGTCTTATCAACTCAATAATTACTGTGGAAATACTTATTTCACCCCACCCCATAACAGTGCGACGATCATGGCCGACAAAGAAGGCTCAGGGCCGTCAAGCGTAGAGGTCACATTGCGAAGGGACCTCGGACTTTTGGAAGTCTTAATGATAGGAATCGGGCCGAATATCGGTTCGACAATCTTCGTTCTTGTTGGCATCGCCATCGGGATTGCAGGCCCCGCAATCCTTCTCGCCCTCGTCCTCAATTTCATTATCACGCTCCTTACAGCGATGTCGTATGCCGAACTTTCAAGTGCTTTCCCAGAGACTGGCGGCGGATACATGTGGATTAAGGAAGCACTTTTCCCTCCGATGGGTTTTCTGGGTGGATGGATGTCGTGGGTAGGCCATTGCATCGCTTGCGCTGTTTACGCGTTAGGTTTTGGCCTCGGAGTAAGTGCGATCTTCGCCCAATACGGTATCTCCCTTATCGGCCTCTCTTCTGAAACAATCTCGAAGCTCTTCGCTGTCGGCATCTCGATTTTCTTTATCTTTCTCAATTACCGTGGTGTAAAAGGAGCCGGGAGATCTGAGGTCATCATCTCGGTGATGCTCATCGGTATCATTGGGATCTACATGATTTTCTGTATCATCGCATTACTGAGCGGCAACGGAGTACAAGACGCGTTTGAACCATTTATCCCAATGGGCTACATGAGTATTGCGACTTCAATGGGCTTTACTTTCATGATCTTTGAAGGCTACGAAATCGTTGCACAAACTGGTGAGGAAGCAAAGGATCCTGAGAGAACAGTTCCACGCGCGATGTTTCTCTGTATCACCATCAGCGCCATTCTCTTCATCGCGATCACCGCGCTGACGATTGCAGTTATGGGATGGGAACCGATTGCTCAGTTAGCCTCGATCGGAAAGGGGCAGGAGGCGCTCGTCGTAGCCTCCCAAAAGGTCGTTCCTGTTCTCGGCGGGGCGATTATATCAGTGGGTATAATCATTGGGTCAATCGCTGCCGTAAACTCCGTGATCTTCTCATCTTCACGCGTCTCCTTTGCTATGGGGCGCGACGGCAATCTGCCAACGGTTTTTGGAAGACTCAATCGAAAGAATCATACGCCATCGGTTGCCATCTTCCTAAGTGGCGGTATTATTATATTTGCTTCAGCCTTCTTGCCGATTGCACAAGTCGCTGCCGTCGCTGACATCCTGATATTGCTTCTTTTCATACTCGTCAATATATCGGCAATTGCATTGAGATGGAAAAGACCGGATGCGAAAAGACATTTTTTGATTCCACTCTTTCCAATCTTGCCACTTATTGCGATTGGAGCTAAAGTCTTTTTGGCCGCGTCCCTTTTCAATTTTGAACCTCTTGCGTGGTATATTGCCCTTGCTGTGATTTATTCTGGGCTTCTCATTCATTACTTTGCAAAGGGGCGTAAAGAAATTGAAAAAATCGAAGTTCCAGCCAGGATGCTGCTAACTCCAGAGGAGTTGAGAAAATTCAGGGTTATGATACCCGTCGATGATCCAAGGAACGTCGGACTGATCGACCTGGGGTGTATTGTTGCCTCAAAGAATCACGGGGAGATTCTCCTCACCAATATTGTTGAAGTACCGACGGCTGTCCCCATTGACGCGGTCGACAAGAAAATCGTTGAGGAAAGGAAAAAAATGCTGGAAAAACTCAAAGTGTACGCTGAGCTGAGAGGCGTCCCCACCAGGGCGCTTGTTTCCGTATCCCACGATATTGTCACCGCGATCATCGACACAGCGAAGGAAGAAGAGGCCAATATGATCATTCTTGGTTGGAAAGGGTATACGAGAACGAAGAAGAGGATTTTCGGGAGAAAATTGGATGACATTTTGAGAGGAACGCCTTGCGACGTGATTGTGATGAGAGATGAAGAGAAACTGAGGCCCGAGAATATCTTGGTTTTATCGGGAGGATTATGGCACGTAAGCAAGGCAACAGAGATTGCGGCAGAGATTGCAAGGGTGAGCGCCGCGAGGGTCACAATACTCAATGTTATAGTGGACGAACGCTACCGGCTAAAGGCAATCGAATATTCTAAGCGCTTGATGGAAATAGTTAAATCCGCCGGGGTGCAGGTGATCACCAAAGAAATCAGACCGGAGACGATCATCGGTGGGGTCGTTGCAGAGTCAATGGATTATGACCTCCTCGTGATCGGTGTCGGTGTGAAGAGGCGCTGGAAGAAGTTTGTCTTCGGACCGACTCAAGATAAGATTGTTCAAAACGCGAAATGCCCTGTGCTCATTTATGAAAGGGTAGCGAGCAGAGAACCAACGGAACACTCTGCCGGGTCTGACGGACAAGATAAATGAAGTAATTAATATGGGTAGAGTGTCCAAGCCAGCATTTAAACAGTAGGTTCCATTCATTAATTGATGGCGGCGGGATGTTTTCGCCGATGGGTAGAGGTCAAATTTAGACGATGGGTTTTTTCGAAATTATCATTCAAAGACCTTACAGATCTACATCAAGTGAGCTCTAAAATGTTAAGGTTTGGTTACTGGGTTTGTGTGCTGCGAAAGCAGGTGACTTAAAGCAGTAATTACATTAATCTTTTTTAAATAGTTGGTGAGATTTTGTGCACTTCATCGGTATCGATCTTGGATGGAAGATGAATCCTCCACGGGATAAGGGAACAGCTATTTGCCTACTAACTTCTAGAGGTCGAGTTGAAAAGATCGAGCTTGTGACATCTGATGAAGAGATTATCGATAAAGCCACTGAGAAGAATCATACTTGGCTAGGGATTGATGCACCGCTGATCATCCCAGATCGTAGTGGGTTAAGGGAGTGTGAGAGGACACTTTTCTCGAAAGGCATTCGACTCTTACCAACGAATCGCGTTTTTTTCGAACGAAAATTCGGTGGTTGCCGTGGGGAGACCATAGCATTGAAATTATTGTCGCAGGGTTTCAAGTTTCCAGATCAATCTTTTGATGAGAAAATGGTTCTATTCGAAATCTATCCTTATGGCTTGCTCCACATCGTTACAAATGGAAATGTCCCATCATATAAGAGGGGAGATGAACGCAAAAGGCGTAAAGAAGCCCTTCGGGCTCTCTATCTCGCGAAACGATGGGAGCCTTCATTAGAAATTCCTTCAGAATTGAAGGCAGAAATTAATTGCGCGTCTAAGAGAGATCTGGCAAGTGTTATGGATAAGATCGATGCACTTTTAGGCGCAGTATGCGTGTATTCGCATTGGAGAAATAGGGGGCGCCGCACTGAGTCTATTGGAAACAATGACGACGGTTTTATTCTTCTTCCGAAGCAGGAGGCGGTCGATTGAGATTATTGGGCGATGCAACCCTTGAGAGGGTCATAAATGCGGTCGGTAAAGAATACGGTTATGGTCAGATCAGAGCACAATTTTACCCGTTTAAGGAGTTGAAGGGTACCTGGATAAGAAGAGGATCGCAGCTCTCTCTTCGCATATCCGATTATATGTGTTGGGCAGATGAAGAGATTATCGAAGATTTTGCCCGCTCACTCTTTTGCAGAATAAAATCGAGGAACAGGAAAGAATCATACGGAGAAACGTTCAAGAACTGGATCCAGTCCAGAGAGTTTGTTGAGAAGAATCGCCCGATCTATCTTCAGCGCAGCAGAAATCTCAAGTTATCACCATTGGGCTCCACGTTCAATTTGGAAGAGATTCGTCGCCAGCTTGAGGAAACCGGACTTGTCAGAGAGCGGCCAGATGCATATCTTACGTGGACGATCAATGGTAATAAAAGCCGTGTTGGATGTTGTAGCGTTATCATGAAGGTGATAGCGATTAGTTCGCTGCTAGATTCCCCGTCTGTACCACCGATCGTTCCCGCTTACGTCCTTTACCATGAACTGTTACATCTTGAGATGAGTTCTGAGCAGCTTTTTGCCGGTCATGGACCAGAATTCAGGAGGCGAGAGAAAATGTTTCCTGAATGGAATGAGGCAGAACTTTGGTTGAAGAAAATTGCTAAGGGTAGAGTGGCTTGCGGAAGCATGTTATTGACTGGGGATATTTGAGTAGGATGAATTGAGGTGCATGCAAATGGAGATCAAGCAGTTGAAAAAGCGATTTATTAGGGATCTTGTTGTTGGCGAAGAGATCGACGATCTTTTTTCAATTAAATACAAGAAACCGCCCCGCCGATATGCAGGAGGATTTGCGTTCGAGTTACGTATTTCTGATAGAACTGGCCAGATGAATTTGAAATACTGGGGAACGGGTGACGAAGAGACGATTCGGGAGCTTTATGACAGCCTCAAGAACGGTGATGTCATCAGGGTGCGAGGCGTGGTATGTGAATATAAGGATGTTATGGAGATCGGTGTTAATGCTGAAAGTGATGACTCCATCTCCGTGGTTCAGCCAGGTTTTTATGATATAAAGGATTTTGTTGCTATCAGTGACAAAGACCTTGATCAAATGATGTCAACTATCAACTCTTTCATTAAGAAAGTTGAAAATTCATTTCTTCGATCTCTTTTATCGACCTTCTTTTCGGATGAGTTATTTGTTGAGCAATTCAAGCATGCACCAGCGTCTATATCGATCCATGGTAATTGGGTAGGAGGACTGCTTGAGCATACATTGCGTGTCACGCAAATATGTGAGTTCCTGTCAAGATTATACCAAAATCTCGATCGCGATCTACTCATTACTGGTGCGGTGCTTCATGATATTGGAAAGATCGAGGAATACCGCATCAAAACGAGCATCGAGGAAACGGACGATGGAATGCTTCGCGGGCATCTTGTCATCGGATCTGAAATGGTTTCGAGGGCGTGTGATTCGATTCCTGACTTCCCTGAAAACCTCAAGATCAAGACTTGTCACATTCTGTTGAGCCATCATGGAAAACCTGAACTGGGATCACCAAGGACGCCGATGTTTCCTGAAGCCGCAGCGGTTTCACTCGCCGATGACATGGATTCCCGCATCGAGCAGTATATCCGAGCGAAAGAGGAAGCGTCTACAGATGACAATTGGTTTTGGAGTAAGAGGCTCGGGTCAGTCTATCTTCGCTAATCCTGATCTTCTATTACGAAATAATAGGAGCACCTCGGGAGTCCCTTAAGTTGATCTGGATGCCACGGGAATGCGGCACAAAATGGGGGCCTCCTTGAGTAAATCGTGCATGTCCATTCGCCCCCGATCAATGCAAGAAATTGACATTGTCCGTTCTCTGGCAGACCATTTTCAGCATAGAATTTTCTTGCTTCTTCATCGATTTCGAATCGCGGCTTACAACAATCGCCGCAACGATTGCAGATACCCTTCCTGATGTACCGCGCCACCAATCGTCTAGATGGTCTCATAGAATTTGGTTTTTCCGGAGAAAACTTCGAATGAAGGCTGGTGGAAAAGGTGTCCCCCAGCCCTAACAGGTTGGGTCATCGCAGGGAAACACCCGCCTCACCACACTGACCCAGGCTGGGGCTTGTTGAGTACCGGGGTTGGTCTCCAGTCATGACCCGATGCCACATCGTCGTTCCTGGAGCGACCCATTTTAACGATACCCTGTCCACCCGAAGATTTATTGGGAATTTTCGATCCCGACCTCTTCGGGCATTTATATTTAGTATCACATGGATATTTAAATTTAGATGTTCCTAATTTGTCATTCGTTGGTCTAGAATTACAATGCTTTGATGCGTGATTCCAATGGCATCTAGCTCTAAAATCAAAAAGAACTTCCTGATCACGGGCCCACCAGGCATTGGCAAGACGACTGTCATAACAAAAGTCGCAAAAACTCTTGAAAACGAATGTGGTGGGTTTTACACGACTGAGGTGAGAATAAAAGGGATCAGAAAAGGATTTGAGATCATCACATTGGACGGAATGAGCGGTATTCTTGCTGATGTCTCTCTGTCTAATGTGCCAAAAGTTGGCAAATACGGCGTCAATCTCGAAGACATTGACCAGGTTGCAGTCGCATCCATCCGGAAAGCAATGATGACTAAGAATATCGTGATCATTGACGAGATCGGAAAGATGGAAGTCCTATCGCCATTATTCAGATCTGCGGTAATCGCGGCACTTGACTCTCCGAAGCCTGTCATTGGGACGATTGCAGAGAGGGGCGATCCTTTTTTCGACGCGATCAGAGAAAGAGAGGATGTCGAGATTCTTGTTGTTTCCCTGGGCAACCGTGATGATCTACCGGGTTTCATCATTCAACGGCTGCGAAAGTTTTTATCTACCGATGATCAATAGAAATTCGATGACCGTCTTAGTGGGTTGCAGTGGCTGGTCATACGATGATTGGGTCGGAAGATTCTATCCTCTTTACCTGGCGAAAAGGAAGGAGGAATGGCTACGATATTATGCTCAATTCTTCAAGACTGTAGAAATCAACAGCACTTTCTACAGACCGCCGAGCGAATTTCTCGTACGGTCATGGATCTCAAAAGCATCATCTCTTGGTGAATTTGAGTTCTCAGTCAAGGTGCCGCAGCTCATCACTCACGATTCACTCGTCAATGGAAAGGTTGAAGCCGCGGTTCGACAAGCCCGGTCCTTCGAAGAAATTTGTATTGCGCCACTTGCAAAGGAGGATCTCTTGGGTGTTGCTCTCATCCAATTATCTCCGTATTTCAAGTATGGTCCTGATTCGATTTTGTCGCTTACAACACTCCTTTCATCCGTCGCCTGTGATCGATACCGTTACGCCATTGAATTCCGGCACAGGTCATGGATCGATGATTCAGGGAGTCGCGTCGTTGGGGAGGTGATCGACCTTCTCAAGAAATTCAACGTGGCGCTGGTCGTCGTGGATGGACCTGGATTTCCTTTCATAGATCAACTGACATCATATCATTCTTATATTCGATTTCATGGCCGAAACTACGATATCTGGTTTGACGACGAAAAAGAAGATGACTTTCGAATCAATCGGTATGATTATCTTTATTCAGAGGATCAGCTCGAACCGTGGAAAGAGAGAATTAAGAAAATGCAATCTGAGACTAAAGAGATCCGTGTCTATTTCAATAATCATGGTAGCGCAAAGGCCGTTAAGAATGCGCTGCAGATGATGGATCTTCTTTCAATACCCCATCGTGAAAAGGAGGTGCACGTGCAAAACCAAATGAAGTTGGGCACCTTTAATTCCAATTATTATTTGGATGAATCTGAGATGAATCATAACTTTCAAATATCGAGATCCGATAGGGCCTAATCCGGCAACACTAAGTAGGGAGTAGTAAGATGAAAACCCTATTCGAGCCTGAGTCGATCGCTGTTGTTGGCGCTGCGAGGGAAGAGTCTAAAGTCGGTCATGTCGTCGTAAGGAACCTTATTGCCTCTGGCTTCGAAGGGAAAATCTATCCAGTCAATCCAAAGGCTGACGAGATTCTCGGTCTTAAGTGCTATCCTTCACTGGGCGCAATTCCTGGAAATGTAGACCTTGCAATTATCGTTGTCCCGAATGTCTTGGTTCCAAGGATCATGGAAGAGGCCGGTCAAAAGGGTGTCAGATCTGTTATTATTATTACATCAGGGTTCAAGGAGAGCGGCAAGGAAGGTGCGGAACTCGAGAAGAAGGTTGGAGAGATTGGAAGAAAATATGGTATCAATATCCTTGGTCCAAATTGTCTTGGTCTCATTAACACGCATCACAACATGAATGCGACCTTCACCCGCAACTACCCAAAAAAGGGGACGATCTCGGTTACATCCCAATCTGGTGCGATTTGCACAACAATCCTTGACTGGGCATCGCAAAATAACATCGGTTTCTCAAAGTTTATCAGCGTTGGGAATAAAGTTGATCTCGACGAGGCCGATCTTCTCAGATATCTGCGAGACGACGATCAGACAAAAGTTATTGCCATGTACATTGAAGGAACTGAACGTGGTGTTGAATTCATGCGTCAGGCAGCACTAACAACAAAGAGCAAGCCGATCATTGCACTTAAGGCAGGGCGGACGAGTTCTGGTGCAAAGGCCGCTTCGTCCCATACTGGTGCACTTTCGGGGAGCGATGCGGTCTACGATGCTGCGATGGAACAGTCAGGAATCGTTCGTGTTAAGACGATTGATCAACTTTTTGATCTCCTCCTTGCGTTTTCGAATATGCCGCTACCAAATGGTGATAGAGTTGCGATCGTTACGAATGCTGGCGGTCTGGGAGTGATGGCTGCGGATGCCGCTGCGGATCATGGTTTAACCCTTGCGTCTTTTTCACCTGAGACGATTGCGAAACTTAAGAGTAGGCTACCGGAGCAAGCGAATTTCTATAATCCTGTTGATGTGATCGGTGATGCGGACGCGGCGAGGTACGAGTTTGCTATCAAGACGGTGATGGAAGACGAAAATGTCTCCTGCATTGCCGTCATGCTCGCCCCAACAGATCTCGTCGATATTCCGGAGACTGCAAAGATCCTTGCTTCATTCGCTAACAAGACAAAGATCCCGATTGTTTCGGCATTCGTCGGCGGGGAAGACTGTGCGGAAGGGATTGAGATTCTGCGGAAGGCGGGGATTCCGAATTACGAATCACCTGATAGGGCAATGGCCGCTTTGAGTGGAATGGTTCGCTACGCAAAGATAAAGAATGCAAGAATAGAAAGTGAGCATGTGAAGATAGAAGGCGATAAGAAGACGGTGCGGGAACTCATTGACAAGGTTCTTTCCGAAGGAAGAACATCACTAAGCGAAGATGAAGGAAAGGAGATCTTCAAAGCATATGAAATACCTGTACCCGGTGAGGGACTCGCAAAAACTCCTGAGGAAGCGGTGGAAATTGCAAACAGACTTGGTTATCCCGTCGTCATGAAGATCGCATCACCAGATATTTTCCACAAGACGGATGTCGGAGGTGTTGCGGTCAATGTGAGCTCGCCAGAAGATGTCCGAAGACAATTTGAGCTCATCACCGCACGCTGCCGGAGCCGGATGCCGAACGCACGAATATTAGGCGTCTCTGTGCAGCAAATGATCACTGGTAGAGAAGTCATCGTTGGGATGGTTAGGGATCCCCAGTTTGGACCGGTCATCACGTTCGGCCTTGGCGGTATTTTTGTCGAAATCCTAAGGGATGTATCTCAGAGAATTGCACCGCTATCGCGTGATGATGTAAACAAGATGATCCAGTCTATCAAGGCATATCCAATACTCACAGGAGCAAGAGGTAGGAAACCGGCGGATATAGAATCACTCAAGGATGTTATATTCAGGGTAGCTCAGATTGCACTGGATTTCCCTGAGATTTCGGAACTAGAAATCAATCCGGTTATCGTTGGTGATGAAGGAAAGGGTTGTGGCGCCGTTGACGCGCTCGTTACCATAAGGAGGGAGAGTAGGTGAAGGCAATTTATATTGGAGCGGTTGTGGAAAGAGCTGGGAAAACGATGGTGACACTGGGGTTAGCGAAAAACTGCCCCGGGAAGGTTTGTTATTTCAAGCCGTTTAAAGAAGACGTCATTCCTATTGATAATCGGCTCGTTGACATGGATGCGTTTCTCATGAAGAAAGTTCTAGGTCTGGAGCTTGACGAAGAATCGCTCTCGCCTTGTCGATACGACCTTTTCAGACCAACAACAATGGAAAGGCTTCTCAAGGCGTATGATAAGGTGAAATGCGACTTCGATTATATGCTCATTGAAGGCGCAAGAATCATTCAAACCGGTTACCTGCATGATGTTTCGGGACTCGCATTCTCGGAGGCGGTCGGCGCTGATGTCATCCTCGTCACGACTTCACATCCAAATGGGGTCGAGAGGGTCGGCATGCTGAAACGTCTCATGGAAACTTACAAGCTCAATTTCAAGGGAGTCATTCTTAACCAAACGGACGATCCTGCTATTGAAGCGTTGCTCGATGAAAAGGGAATACCCGTTCTCGGCTCAATTCCCACCATTAAGGAGCTTAAATATTACCGCGTCAAGGAAGTCGCGGACGCGTTAGGCGCAGATGTGATTGTTGGGGAGGAAGGCCTCAACAAGGTCATCGAGGAAGTGACAATAGGAGCAATGCGGCCGGAGACAGCGATCAAGTACCTCAGAAGGATAGCAAAAAAGGCGGTTATCACCGGTGGAGACAGGTCCGATATCCAGATCGCCGCACTCTCAACCGATACGTCATGCCTTATCCTCACCGGCGGGCTCTATCCAGAGAAGACGGTTATCGCGAAGGCATATGAGGAACAAATTCCAATTCTTCTCGTCAGGTATGACACTGCGACAACTGCTGAAATGGTCGAGCATCTGATAGCAAGAATTGATCCGGATGACCAGGGTAAAATCGATCTCATTACAAGGGTTGTCAGAGAACACATCGATCTCAGCAAGATATGGGAAAAGTGAATTTGGACACGCACGACAGACGGAAAGTCGCTTCTTAACCCATTAGACTGATCTCGCTAGTCCCGTCCTCCCTCTCCCTCACATTGATCACGTGAGTCATGAAATCCTTCACGTCATCAATGTGTGTAATCAATATGATCTGGCTGAACTGCTTTGACAGGTGATTCAGTGTCTTCATGATGTTCCGTTTTCTCGTCTGATCCTGCGATCCAAAGATCTCATCAAGTATCAAGAAATTAACACTGCTACCAGCTCTTTCGGCAATGATCCTCGATATGGCAAGTCTCAGGCAGAGATTTGCCAGGTCAGCCTCACCGCCAGAGAATCTCGAGATCGGGTACCGATCGCCACCGTCGTAAATATAAATCTCGTAGTCATCGTCGAGTTCCATCCCGCCGAATTTCGAATCGGTCAGCTCAGTAAACAACGCGGAAGAAATTTCCGAGAGTGTTGGTACGATCTTTGACATGACATTCTCTCGGAATCCCTTCATTATTACACTGAGTGTGCTGAGGTTTTCAAGTTGCTTCGTTTTCTCAGCGAGATTCCTTTCCTGCTCGTCCAGATCCTTTATCTGTCTTTCGATGTTTTTAATCTCGAACTCTTTGAGACGAATATCTCCTTCTTTTTCTTTGAGGGCCATCTCGACCTCCTGCTTTGCCTCGCGCGCTCTCTCGTAACGCTCGTATGCCTCCTTTGCCTCAGCCTCGACATACCCCAAAGAGTCAATCTGTTCTCGCACTTTCCTGAGCGACTCCCTTTCTATCCCGAGTTGTTCTTCGATCGTCCTCATTTCTTCTTGCAGTTCTGGCAATCGTTCAAACTTCGCGCGTGATTCCAGATATCTCTGAGCAACTTTCTCGAGCTCTTGGATCCTCAGCTTGACCCTCCGATATTCAGCCTCGTCGAAAGTGATCTTCTCCAACGCGGTGATCTTCACTTCGAGCTCATTGATTTCCAAAATAAACTCCTGAATTTTTGATTGAAGGTGTTCGAGTTCAGATATAAGCTTTATCTCTTCTTTTTGCTTCCTAATTAAATCGCCTTTCCTTTTTTCCAGAGCCTCTTTTCTTTCAATCTCCTTTTTGAATGTTTCTTCGATCGTCTTTCTTTCATCAAGCCTGAGCGAAATCAATTTTTGTTGTTCTTCGACTTCCTTCGTGAGTTTTTGAAGCAGTAAAGCATGGTAGTCACCAAGAGGTCTTTCACATGTGGGGCAGCAACTTTCAGGACCGAGACGTGCGATTTCCATTTGCTTTTCTTCTGTTTCTTTGATGGCACGCTCAGCTTTCTCTATTTCGGAATCTAGAAGGCTGAGACGGTATTTAGCCTCGGTCAATCGATCGTCAACCTCCTTCATTGTTTTCTCAACCGTCATTAACCGATCCTCAATATCAGCAAATGAGGCAAGCACCTTTCTTTTTTCGATCACCTCCCCTTCAACTCCTGCCTTTTCACTCTTCAATTTTTCGAGTCTTATTTTTGAGACTCTCAGCTCCTCAAAAGCACGGAGGCATTTGTCCATTTCGTCTTTCTTTTTCATCAATTCCTTGTATTCGATGTATCTCGGTTCAAGAGAAAGCATATCATTACCAATGACCTGAAGCCGAGCGATTTCTGTCTCAAGTTCCGCCCGCTTTCTTTCATACGCCGCCAATCTCTCACGTTTTTCGATCATGCGGTTCTTGAGCTGGTTGAATATCTCCTCTTTATTCTTCAATTCGTCCCTGCGGGCTTTCACTTGTGCCAGTGTTTTTTCCATGGCGTTTAGTTTCTCCTGGAGTAGATACAACTCGTTTCTTTCGCGTTCAAGTTCCAGATTCAGTGCATCCAGTTGTTTTTTCAATAACTCAATCTTCTTAAAGCCTTCGGGCGAAAGAAGAAGACCAGATAACATTGTGATATCTCTTGTTATAGAACGAACGTCTTTGTCGATATTGCTGACGACATTGTCGAGAACATCAATTTCCAGCATTCGTAGTACGAGTTTTTTTCGCTCAGACGAACGGAGCGCTGACAACGCCGCCAAATCCTTTTGTCGCGCAAAAACTGAAATGAAAAAGGCTTTATAATCCATACCCAGCCTTCTTGCCATCTCCTCTGTTACTGTCTGGTCTCCCTTCGCCGCAGGTCTGTTGTTGACGAAGAGCCGTGCGTCGACCTTAAGCTCCCGTCCCCTCATCGAGCGCTCGAGCTTATATGAATCACCTTCGAGCTCAAACTCGAGCAGAACTCGACACTCCTCGTTTGGACCAGCCCCGGCTCTGATGACTCCTTCCTTCGTCGTTCTTACGATTGGTGTTTCATTCCCATAGATCGCCCATGCAATCGCTTCAATTAGGCTAGACTTTCCAGCGCCGTTCGGGCCGATAATACCAATAACACCGTCTGGAAATTCGAGTGCACAATGCTTGAATTTCCTGTAGTTCTGAAGTTCCATGTATCTCAGTCGGATTCTTCCAGCCCCCTATTGAGGTATTCGAGTCCTAGCTCTCTGATGACTTCCTTATCTACCCCCTCGACAGGGTATCGTTCTAAGAATGAAACAAACTCCCTTGGCAATGAGCTCAGCATTGTCGCGGACGACTGAACAGTTACATTCTCTTGAATGAGATCGTATCTTAAATCAAAGACCAGGGCGCTCTTCGTCATCTCCCTGATCCTCCCGAAATCGAGCGTCTTATACAGCGAGCTACGCAGGTTCTTGATCCTTAAGCGCACGATCTTACCGTCAAGCGGTTGCGATTCAATTAATAGTTCGATCTGATCCTTCAAAGAAATCGCATCCAACCTCGACGCATCAATGATAGGGAGGTCAATCATTTCCCTCGTCTTGATCTCGATGAATTCTTTTTTCCCATCTTCAAGATCAATTACAAGAAACCCTTTCTTTTGATTTGCTTCCGCAAAGGAGAATCTTTCCGTTGAACCAGCGTAACATGCATTGTCATTGACCTCAAAGTATCCGTGGTAGTGACCTAAAGCGATGTAGTCGAACTCTTTTTTCAAATACGATGATTGGATAAGAGCCTCGTTGAATTCGTCCATCTTGAAGACGCTTAGACCTACAACGCCAGCATGTAGCATCATGACGTTATACCGCGCATCTTTGCAGAGTTTAATCATTTCGATATTCTCCCTTAATGTCTCGCTATCACAGTGGGGAACCGCATGGACGACCATATCGCCGACTCTGATTTTCTCATAAACACCCTTATAAACTGGCCTAATCCCATTAATATGTTCAAAAATCCGGAAAACACTCCCCGTTTCTTGAAGGCGTGGCGTCGAGTGATTACCCGCGATAACTACGACTGGAATTCCCCTTTCTGTGATACGGACCAGTTGCTCGAGTGCATATGATATCGCTCTGTTGGTCGGTCTAACCGAGTCAAATAAATCGCCTGAATGAAGAACGGCATCTGGGCGGATCTCCAAAATCCGATCGACAGTCTCCCTAAACGCGTTGAAAACATCGACCTCTCGTTGGTTGAGACCAGTTTCCTCATCCACTTTAGAATATGCTGAGTATCCAATATGGGTATCAGATAAATGAACGATCTTCAAACCCCGTCTCCCCTTTGGCAATCCGTGTTCATCGGATAAGTTAGGTTGTTAAAAACCTTCATCCTATTTGATTCTTAGGGGGATCCCCCATCCCTCGATTTCCCGTCTTCAATGATTGCCTTTGAAAGTGCTTGGGACATCCTCTGGTGAAGTGATCTTACAGCGTCCCTGAATAGATATGCGACCAGCGCACCGATGATAAGAATCACAACAGGCGATATGTACGGCATATCTGGAGGGATCGGCACGATCGATATTAGATATATGACGGCCACAATGATAATGAAGATCGTGAAGAGGTCCATGAAGACTCTATAAATGACCTTTCCACCAATCGCGTTGAATTTACCAGTATCTAGGGCTATATGGACAACGACTGCAACAATGGCCCTTATCCTTTTCATAATGCTGATCACTGGCGGTATCATGAGGGCTGCGGCAGTCGATCCTACGATGAGCGCTGGCAATCCCGGTGAAATTTCAGCAAGCCCTGACAAGAAGTCCGTAAAATTGTATATCATGTTCGCAGCGGCTGTCACCACAAAGATCAGCGTTATGTCGATGAAAATCCAGGTGATATCTATCCTGATTTTTCTTCTTATCTCTTCTGAGGTGGCAATTCTTTCTCTTACGGAAGCACGCAGTCTTTCGATGACACTGAGTGTGCTCCTCAGGGGCGCAGGCAAGTGTCCAGATATCAAATCGGCTGTTTTGTCGGCCTTCTTGATTGAGAATGGAAGAACAAATGATGTTATGAGGGCAACTCCGATGATTGTCGAGTAGAAAAACTCCCCGGCCGCACCGGTATCGATCGCGAGCTTCGCGATGATAAATGAAAATTCACCCATTGCGACCATACTCATTCCTGCGACAAGGGAAGTCCTGGCATCGAGATTAGCGACGTATCCAGCAAATGTTATGCTGAGCGTCTTGCCAATGATGAAAACAAGTGCAATTAGGATTGAGGCAAAGAGATTCTCAACGATCAATGTAGGGATGATCAGCATTCCGATTGACACGAAAAAAATCGCAAGAAACATTTCTTTTACAGGCGTGATTTTCTCAATGACCTTCTCAACATGATCAGATTGTGAAATAATCACTCCCATGATGAACGCTCCAATCGCCACGCTCAGACCGATTGCCAGCGACACGAGGGACATCGCGAAGCAGAGTCCCAGGGAAACAAGGAGGAGTGTTTCACCTGGGTGCTCCTTCGCTATCCAGTTTATGATCCTCGGAATCACAGCCGCGCCTAGAATGATGCTTATCACGATGAAAATAATGATGCCAACAATCATCGATATGATTGTCATCATCTCGACTGATGAGTTGCTGGTCAGCGGCGCTGCCATCGTTAGAATCATAACAGCGGCAAAGTCTTCGATGATTAGGATTCCAATTACCGCCTCGGTGGGCCTGTCTTTCAGTTTCCCATAGTCTGAGAGAACTTTTATGATGACGGCAGTGCTGCTTATAGACATCACAGCACCGAGAAAGATCGATTCCAGATGATTCCACCCCATCAAATTTCCCAACGCATATCCGATCGCCATCATTGTCAGAATCTCGATCGATCCGGCAATGATCGAGAAAAGTCCGATTTTCCGCAGTTTCCTTAAATTAAAGTCCAGACCGATTGAGAACATCAAAAGGATGACACCAAGACTTGCCATAAGGTTGACAGATTCAGTGTTCTGAACAAGACTAAAGGGCGGCGTATGAGGGCCAAGCAGAATTCCAGCAACAAGGTATCCAATAACAGCGGGCATTTTAATTTTTGAAAAGAGAAGGGCACTGATACCTGCAACGATAAGTACGACGGCGATATCCGACAACAACACATTTTCTGGTGTCATCAGTGAGGCACCTTCTGTGCAAAAATTTCAAAAGAACTTGAATTCCGCCCGCGGTTTACTTGATACTACTCCTTTTGTCCCAGTTTCCTGAATACCCTCTCTCGAAACGAATTCCTCGAAGAGATGAATCTTCACTGGAATGGCGAAAGGAGTAAATGGTGACGCGATTATCGCTTCGCCTGGCATCAGCGTCTGTATCTCATTGTCAAGCTGCGAGACGTCCTGCTTAGCGGAGTTCCTGAGAATATCCCTATCTCTCCTATCGGCAAGACCTAGTATAAATAGGGTGTTGAATTGACTGATAATCTCAGGGTCGATAAGTTTCGGTTGCTGCGAGACCGCACACAGACCAACTTTGAACTTCCTCCCCTCTCTCGCAATTTGCGCGAATATCGATCCCTTTGACTGCCCAAGGACTCTCTGTGCCTCTTCCATTGCGATTAATACTGGTGGAATGCGCTCAAATTCTTCCTTTTTTCCGTAAATGAATTTATTCCTTTCAAAGATTGCCCTTGAAATAACCGTTGAAACGAGGAGTTCCTCCGCTTCATATAAGTTCGAAGTATCGATGAGAACGACCTTCGCATTGTGCAAACATTCGATGACATGTTTCGTGATCGATAGCTTTGGGTCGGAAGTGATCAACCCAAACCTGAAGATGCTTTCGAGTCTTCGCTTTATGACGTTGATAGTACCCTCATGGAATCTGTCTCCCAAGTCTTCACAGATCTTGTCGACGGATTTCGAATTGAGCTCCTGAAGCCAGTTTTCCCCGTAGAAGAATTGAGCCGTCTGAAGACATTCGATTTGAGGTTGGCTGAACTCGTATAGGTTCTGGAGGTCAGCGATCTCAATTTCTTTTGCAGAGAGCTTCAAGGTCGTATAGCCCCCTTCCAGCTCTCTGCTGCTAAAGACTTCTAATGCCTCGTTCATTCCAGCATGCCTCAGACCTTTCTTTCCGATTTCGCCGCCATCAAAATATTCGCCATGTGGATCAAAAATGAGGAAGCCGTAGCGACGTAGTTTCATGCACGAAAGGGCGAGATTCTTCATCAGATTGCTCTTTCCCATGCCGGTAGTCGCGAAAATGCCGATATGGTGCGGAAATGCGAGGCCCGAAATCCCGACAGGAAAATCAAGAACCCGATCACCAGATCTGAGTTTCCCAACTTCGATATCGCCTAGAAATCTGCGCAGGAACGCATAATCCTCTTCAGTCGCCCGCCTGACTTTCGAGAAATGAGACGGAATTGACTTCGTCTTCCTGAAGGAATTCCCCGACGAATATCCAAGAGGAGTGCAAACACCTACTCTGTACAGGCGCCCTTCAATTCCTTTGATATCGGGAGATTCATTTCTTGAATCTTTATGGAGCATCTCTCCCGCTTCCCTCAGGACCCAATCATCCCTATCGGCATCCGCACCATGCTCAACGTCCATGACCCTGACAAAATACTTTGTCTCCTCACCCTCCTCTTCAATGACGAGAAGTTCTCCTACTTGCAAATTCTCCGTAAATCTTGTGCGGAATCTGATCTCCATGACCCTATTGCCAACGACTCTACCAATATGCATTTTCCAATCCCCACTTCCCTCAAGTCTGAAATTCGGTCTACTGAATCCGTTCAAGTATCATATCCCTTTCGCTAATGACTGTTTGGGGGAAAATATTTTCTTATGGGGATGGGAGGAAGCTAGTGAGATCGGAATTTCAAGGGTCTGAAATGATTTTGACCTCAGACTGTCCGGAAATAATTCTTGCCAGCCTCTCAATCGCGCTATATCCCTTATAGTCGCATATCATTGGACTTAATGGACAGTTTTCGCATGTCAATTCCTCGTTCCCCGGTTTAGCATAACCATATGCATCAAAAAAACAACCGGAAGGCCTCTTCATCTGCGTCTCCGCATCTCTTCCATCTGACATTGTTACCTATTCGATAGTTTTTCTACATAAGTGTATCCCCGAAATTCCTTGGCACATATTTGAGCCGCAGTGCGATTTTTGCAGAAATGATATGCAGCAAATCTTCATTTCCCTTGAGTTTCATCACGGTGGTGAACAGGTTGGACGCATGTTGACAACGGCATCTTGTGATGCGGAGGTTACAAGGCGCCCAAGGCTCAAGGTTGTTGGCGTGGGAGGTGCGGGCTGTAATGTACTTCTCGATTCGAGTTTTGAAAATATTGCCGTCTGCACTTCTAACGACCATGTGAGGGAGGTGCCAGAGAGCAGGCGCCTTGTCATCGATGATAGACAACTTTCAATGCTCCAGGGTACAGATCCGAGGACACTCTCATCAATTGATCATCAATTGAAAGAAATGATTCTAGAATCAATCGGCGATTCTGAAATTCTATACATATGCGCTGGTCTCGGCGGGGAAACAGGCACTTATGTAGCACCGGCAATAGCGCATATATGCAGGCGAAAATCGGACTTTATCGTCATGTCCCTTGCCCTGCCTTTTTCTGTTGAGGGAAAGGATCGCCGAAATCTGGCATCTAGAGGTCTCTCAAGTGCTCTCAACGCGTCAGATATGGTCATCATCTATGAGAACGATCGGTTGCTGAGAACTGCTCCATACCTCCCACTCAGCAAAGCTTTCAAGTTGATGGACGATATCATGCTATTCCCTGCTTTTGGCATGGAAAAAGCTCTTACGGTTGGGGATCTGCATGACCTCAGAGCAATGTTTTCACAGTTCAAACGCACGGTCTTTTGTGCAGGTATGGCAGGTTCTTCTCAAGAGCTCCTCGCACTTCAACGCGCCCTTGATTCCCCATGGTGTGGTTATTCGGTTGAACAGGTAGGTGCAGTCTTACTAATGATTTCGTCTGACTGTATTGATGATTTTCTCATAAAGAGTATATCGGATGAGACAGAACGGAGATTTCCGAAAGCTTCGATTAAATCTGTGTGTTATGCCGATTCGTCGCTTAGAGGAAACGTTAGGGTTATGGCCCTGCTCGGTACTCCTCCATAATTGTTTTTTGCAATGAAGCACTGATCGACCTGAAATCCGATCGAATTTTAGATATTTTCGAGGATCTGCTTAGGCGCATTTGCGAACTCAACGAGGGCACGGGCTTCCATGAAATGGAGTTTCCCTGGCATGATGAGGGTGTGCAGTGGTGGGCCCATATTCTCATTCAAAATATCTTGTGGATATCCGGCGACAATCTTCTCTGTTCTCGAACCCACTCGTGCGGCCGCACAAAGCAACGTTTTCTCATCAATTAGACCTTTTCCGATCTTTTTCTCTAAATCGAGTAACCATTTAATGCCATCCTGTGCCGTCATATATTTTCCTTCAGCTGCTCTGATGTCGAGCAGAATGAGGGAATGAAGGCCGTTTTTCTTGTTTTCTAGTAGATGCTCGTAAGGACTTGAAGGATGGTAGTTTCTCTCTTGAAAAGGGAGCGTGACAGTTCTGCCGAATTTATAATGTTGCAGCCCAAAAGCTGATGCGCATGCGGTGTAAATCGAAACGCCGTGGATCAATCGTGTATTGATTCCAGATTCAGATGCCCTAAGCCTTAGGTCAAGATGGGTCGTTGCCGTCATCGGATCTCCTGCTGTAAGAAAGGAAACGCGATGCTTTCTCGCTGCATCAATGATCTCTTGTCCAGATTCGACCTCTTCTCTCGTCAGAATCATGATTTTTTTCCCTATTTTCATCTCCAGATCTTCAATTTCAAAATCGATGAGCCTCGATGTATAGAACTCGGCAAATACGATGTCCGACTTTTTGATCGCCTCGAGTGCCTGGATCGTTAGGTCATCGGTACCTGCCAATCCTAAACCAACAAATATCAATTCGCCCATTGAACCACCGTGGAGTCCTGGTGTGTACGTGTCGACGCTAGTAGAGCGGAATTCGTCCGTAAAAAACTTTTACAGCTAGGACTGCTAGATAGATCGCTTAAGGTTGCAAGGTCAAGAGGCGATGTCCTCTTTCCGATCATTTCTGAGCGACTGGCAGATCTTCCAGATAATCTGAAAGAAAAAATCGAAACAGCAGATTTCGAAGAAAGAATGAGCAGAGAGGGAAACTACAAACAGTATGTGAAAATCCCTCAATCTCTTGTTCCTCTGCTACCTAGTTCCTTTGACATAATAGGGGATATTGCTGTTATTAAACTTCCAGACGAACTCTTGCCATACAAAGCAGAGATCGGCGAGGCTCTCATAATGGCATTTCCAAACATCAAGGCAGTCGCACTTGATAAAGGTATCAGAGGTGATCGGAGGATCATGGACTTGGAGATCATCGCTGGCGAGAAACGAACAGAAACAGTCCACACGGAGTACGGGCTTAGATTCAAGGTTGACATCAAAAGGACCTATTTCAATCCAAGACTCGCCTCGGAACGAAGGAGAATCGCATCCCTCGTTACAAATGGAGAAATCATCATTGATATGTTTGCCGGCGTCGGTCCCTTCTCGCTCATGATTCGGAAGTACGGGATGCCGAGGATAATATACGCGATCGATTTTAACACCGATGCGATTGATTATCTGAGAAAGAATATCGTCATAAATCGTTTAGATCGGATTGTCCCAATTTGCGCCGAAGCGAGGGTAGCGATTGAAGATCTGCCACCAGCCGACCGGATTGTGATGAACCTCCCTCATTCGACAGGTGAATTCATTATGACTGCGCTAAACAAACTCGAAGAAGGGGGCATCTTACATACATATTTCATATCGGCCAAATCAAAGGAATATACTTTCGTAGAATGGGTAAAGTGCGAATGTACAAAGGCAGGAATTTCAATTGATTTGTTGAGGTGCGAGGAGTTGAAGAGCTATTCTCCCGCAGCGAGTGTTTATTCACTCGATCTTCTCCTCTTTAAGCGGAGTTAGAGTGATACCTTTCTGTCCCTGGTAGTGACCGCTCCTTTCTTCGTACTTCATTTCAGCCTGCTTATTCATCTGCTCAAAAACGATTTGAGCAAATTTTGACCCGATCGGAATTTCGACGGCGGATGATGAAGCGTTAAATCCACTGAATGTGAGGGTCCCATAGAATCCCGCATCGACCTTTCCGAAGCTCGCCATAATCCCTTTTCTGATCCATGATGTCCGAAGCCAGAGCTGTGCGGATATGTCGCTAGGTAGTCTAACCGCTTCGATCGTTGAGAGATAGAACAAGGTGTTTGAAGGAATAACCGCAACGCCCTCCCGCCAAATCTGTCCTGAAGAGGGTAACAGGATTTCCGAAACCCTTAGGTCGTACCCGTTCGGAGTAAGAGATTCACTGGAAAATCCCTCAATTACGATCCTCCCTGACTTCATAAGATTGAGTATCTCCCCGTCGGACAATATGCACATACAAGGTCGATCACATACCCTCATAAAAATCTATTTTTGATCATCGCAGCGCTTCCTTAGTGGTTTAGTTGTTTTTTGTTGATAATCTTGTAGAGCGGATTTTTTGAACATCGACCGCTCATTTTTGATGTACATTAATTCTATAAAAAGGGAAACGTTAATAGCTTGCATCAGACCAGATCTCACACGGCAAGGAAATGACCCCCGCCTCATTTGAAATGTTTATCTTTTTGTGCAATGACTTCGAAAAATAAATCAGGATTTTATATTAGCGATTTAAATAAATCTTAATGATGTGCGAAAAATTTTACTAGACTCAAGAGACGACTCTTTTCGCAGCTACGGCGCACTGCCCTGTTGAGATCCCTCCATCCCCATTTGGGACAGCGCTGTGACAGACGAACTCCAATCCCTTTGCTTCGACGAGTCTTTTTGTGATCGCGGAGATTGTATAATTGTAGGATACCCCTCCGGTCAGACCAATTGCCTTGACCCCACGTCTAAGTGCTTCCTCAGCAGCGATCTCAACAAGCCCCTCCAAAAGCGTGTGGATGAAGCTGTATATTCTATCTTCTCTCTTTCCTGATGAATGAACAAGTTGCTTGAAAATAGAAACTGTTTTGATAATATTTCCATCTCTTTCAAGTTTGAATTTAATCTCTTTGTTTCCAATTTCAAGATATCGCTCAAGTTTCATCGCAGGCTCCCCTTCATATGTCCTTGAGCAACAAATACCAAAATAGCAGGAGAGCGCGTCGAGTACCCTTCCGAAGCTTGTGGTGAGTGGACTCGTGCGCATCATTTTCTTAAAAATCGCGCTTTCTTCATCATTGAAAAGTCTAGTATCAATGTCTGATAATTCGCACAACGCAAAGACAAGTCTGCGCGGATCTCTGACGGCTTTTTCTCCTCCCAACAATGGGATTTCCTGCAGGTGCCCCACTCTTTCGTATTCTAATGGATTCATGTAAAGGACTTCGCCGCCCCAAGACTTCCCATCATCCCCATAACCCGTCCCATCGAGGGTCAGTGCAATGATTTCGTCAAGACCTCTATCAACGAGAAGCGATACACCATGAGCATGATGATGCTGTATCTCGACGACCGGGGCACCCCAGGTTTCTGAGAGCTCCTTACCCAGTCTCCTCGTTGTATAACCAGGGTGCATATCAATCCCGATTGCATCGATCTTCTCGATACCCAAGAGTTTTTTCTGGAATTTGATCGCTGAATCGAGGAACTCAATTACACCGAGCGAACTGCCATCGCCGATGTACTGCGTCGGATATATTCTCCCATTGTACGCAATCGCCCCTGTGATGTTCTCTTGAGCTCCAACTCCAACAGTGGCGCCGCGGATATCAAAATTGAGACTTGAAGGGATATAACCTCTTGATTTCCTTAGGAAGAAAATTTCAGTGTTGAAAGTCCTAAGAACCGAATCATCGCACCGATTGATGATTTTCCGATTATGGAGTAAATAGCAATCAGCATTCATTGAAAAAACATCATCGTCCTGAAGAATCATTGGCTCACCAGGCACGTTGGCCGAAGTCATCACGAGTGCGTTTTCTTGGAGATAGTGAAATAGAATATGATGCATTCCGCTGTATGGCAGGAAGGCGCCGATGTTTCCGAGTCCTGGCGCAATTAAGTCATTGACCCTCTTCTCTTTTTTCTTAACAAGAACAATTGGCCTGTTCCGCGATGCCAGCAGTTTCTCCTCGAAGGGTGTTGGTTCTGCTAATTCTTTAACCGCCTTGAGATCCCTGAACATGACAGCAAAAGGCTTTTCCTTTCTTCTGTACCACTCGCGCAGTCGGGAAAGGTTCTCAAGCGTACAGCAGATATGCATACCGCCCCAGCTTTTCGCGATGCCGATAGCACCCTGATGTAGCATCTCCGCAAACTGTCTGATAGGTTCTTCATCAATCCTATTGCCGTGTGAATCGACGAGGTAGTAATGCGGCCCGCATTTTGGGCAACTGATAGTTTGGTGGTGAAATCTTCTATCGGTTGGGTCCTCATATTCTTCTCTGCAGTCCTTGCACATTGGAAATTCGTACATTGAGGTATGAATGCGGTCGTAGGGGACATTACTGATCAAACTGAATCGAGCACCACAAATGGTACAATTGGTGAAGGGGTAGAGATATCGTCTGCTTCCCTCGTCGAAGATTTCGTTTCTACAATCTTCACATATCGCTGTATCGGTCGGAATGGAGACGCCACGCTCTCCCTCGTTGCTTGGCACTATCCTGAAACCTGGTGATATGTTGCTTGCGTCAACATTGGTGCTAATGATCTCGATGGAATCTATCCGAGCGAGTGGTGGTAGGTGCCGCTTCAATTCTTCCAAAAAGATTTCTCCGTCCCTATCAACCTCTACAATTACGTTGGAACCGTTGTTCTGGACAAATCCATTAAGTCCCATGGCTCTTGCTATCCGATAGACAGTGGGCCTGAACCCGACGCCCTGGACGATACCTCGGATCACGATACGCATTCAACTCAGAGTAACGGGCAGGAAACAAATATTATATGCAATTATCGTTGCATTTTTTTTCGTGTTTTTCGTGCCTTATCATTACTTCTGCCATGCGGGAATAATGACTTTTGCCATCAGAGAAGCGGCTAGAGGAATATCCGATTTTTGCAAAAGGGTGGCTATTGTCCCGGGAATGCTTGAGTTATCAACAATTCTTGTCGTCTCATGAGATCTGTTCCGATAACTCTTGATCACCTAAGCATTATCGACGCTCCCAATCTGGCGGGATTTTGGCGACTTTTTTCTTCCTTATTAGGGCGGCTCTTTGTGTGGCGGAAGGTGAATTTATGCGAGGTACTAATCGTAAAATCTTGCAAAATGTATAAGGAAGGGATTTCAATATTGTCAGCCGGTTGAGAACATGGGTTTTATCCCTGATAACTTAAAATATACGAAGGAGCACCAATGGGTGAGAATTGAGGGTGAATTCGCCGTCGTGGGCATAACCGATCACGCGCAAAATGAACTTGCAAACATCGTTTATGCTGAGGTACCGAAAATAGGAACTATTGTGAAAAAGGGGGACGTTTTGGGAGCTGTTGAAAGTGTCAAGACTGTTGCTGAAGTCTATAGCCCTATTTCTGGTGAAGTCGTCAAATCGAATGTCCAGTTAGAAGAGTCCCCGCAATTGATCAATGAATCACCCTATTTTGATGGATGGATCGCGGTGATCAAAATCAGTAACCCTTCTGAACTTGCCGATCTATTGGATGCTGAAGATTACAAAAAACTTATTGCTGATTGATCCCCCATTTTCATTTTGCTTCAAAAAACCGCTTTATTCCACGTGATTTAAGTTGGTCTCTGGTTTTTGCACAGGAATCAGTTCAGGTTTTCGATCCAAGTTGTCGATATAAAAATAGAACTGTGTGGGATTTGAAAGTCATATCCTGGAAAATGTCGACTGTTCTGGAAAAACTGCTACAATTCAGGTACCACCTTATTTATGTAGATACTGTGTGCTACATACAGTCGGATCTACACTTTAATCCCTAAGATACGTTGGTATCCGTGATTGATAACTGAGATGCGGATTTTTGAGACGATTTGAACACTCCGCCTCGGACGCTGAAACAGTGGTGTAATTGTATTGGGCTCGAGGCCAAACCATCGAGTCGATCATACGTTGATCGCTTTCACGCCCCTGCCAGTTCAAGAGTCCTGGGGCATTCACATTTTTCCCTTTTTTCGGGGATCAGGGGTAAGGTTCTAACAATGAGTCGCCTGATCTTATCAATATTCTCATTCATCGTCCTCAAGACAGTTGCTGTGTCAACAGGTCTCTCAGCCCAGACATCGTAATCGGTGATCATTGCGAGGCTCACGTAGCATATCTCCAATTCCCTAGCCAGTTGGCACTCAGGAACGAGCGTCATACCGATGATGTCCGCGAAGTTTCTGAACATCCGGCTCTCCGCACGGGTAGAGAAACGCGGCCCTTCGATACAGACGTAAGTACCAGACGGTTTAAAGGGGATTTTTTCTCTCGATGCCTGTTCGATGAAAAGCTGGCGCAATTCTGGACAAAATGGGTCAGCAGTGCCAATATGAATCGTCTTTGCACCATCGTAGAATGTGTAATCCCTGCGTTTCGTAAAATCGATAAATTGATCGACAATCACGATTTCTCCTGGTCTATAATCTTCCTTCAGCGAACCAACAGCGCATGGGGAAATAATTCTTTCAACGCCTAGTTCCTTTAACGCCCAAATATTCGCCCTGTAATTGACTTTGTGTGGGGGGTAGATGTGGTTTTTTCCGTGTCTCGATAGAAAAGCAACCTTTGTCTCACCCAAATCGCCGATCTGAACCTCATCGGATGGTGGTCCATACGGTGTATTTAATCTCACACTTTTTCTGACCTTGAAAAGTCCTTCTTCGTAGACACCAGTCCCCCCGATAATTCCGATGCGCACCCTATCCATTTTGAACACCTGAGACTGCTATTTTCAAGACGAAATCAAATTTGTGATGAATAAGCTTGCGGTTCGATTATATTTAGCCTTAGCCCAGCAAACCGTTTAAGGCGAACAAGTGTGCCTTCTCTGATCTTTGTGTTGTCGGCGCGTAATCACGGAAGAATCTTATCCTCGGCATCCCAGAGTTTCAATAAAGTAGCCGACAACAATGTAATACAATTGATTGGATGGAATTCATAGAAGTATTTTTCAAGCATTAAGCGATTATTAACTATCGGAGGTTATGCGTATGGATCCGAAAGTTGAGTTGGCAGTTGGCGATGCAATCAAAGCATTCCCAGCGTTCCCAGTTGCACTTGTTGCGATGGGAAATGGCGAGAGGAATATCATCACTGTCGGTATCGTGCATGCCATGTCTCTCAAGCCTGCGATCATTGGCGTTGGCATTATGCCTTCGAGACACAGTCACAAATTAATGCAAAAATACGATGATTTTTCAGTTAATTTACCAGGCAAGGACCTTATCAAGGAGGTCATGTTTTGTGGGACAAAATCTGGCAAGGACGTGGATAAATTCAGAGAAACGAACCTCACTCCAGTCAAAGGGAAAAAAATCGCATCCCCGTGTATAGGCGAATGTCTGGTCGTTATGGAATGCAAGAAAACGGGGTCAATTGATATTGGTGACAGGACTTGGTTCTTTGGCGAGGTCGTGCACGCTGAAGCTACGGAAGACTACACGCGAGACAAAGCCCTTCTGTACTGGGGCGGAGAATTTCGGTTACCGGGTGAGGTGATCTGGAGGAGGTAATTTGGGCCTCCCACCTTTCGACCTCGAGGATTGGTTGATCAAGTGCAGGGGCGCAAAGATTAACCTTGACCATAGCGGCGCTCCATCTCCCTATAAGGATGGTTTTGATCCAAGTATTGACCAATGGGATACTGATGATTATGAGCTCGAAGAGAGATTGGCCGAACTAATCGCTTCCACTTATGGTGTTGAAAAAGATATGGTCGCCCTCTGTTCGGGGGCGCAGAATGCAAATTACTTGGCCTTTAGGACAATCTTAAAGTCGAACGATCTTGTGGCTATTGAATCGCCTACATATATGCCAATTAGGGTGCTTGCCAATTCCATTTGTGGCGTTTTCGATTTGAATAGAGACCCCTCGCGTAATTTTCACTTCCTCGAGAAGGAAATTGAAGAGTGCATAAAGAGAGGGGCAAAAGCTATCGTTTTCACGAATCTCCATAATCCAAGTGCGTCCTCGTTTTCCAATGAAACCCTAATGAGCATTCTTGAGATCACTTCAAAAAAGGGGATCGTAGTCGTCTGCGACGAGATATACCGGGAGATGCACTATGGTGTCCCGCCAGATCCTGTTGCGGCTCTTAATTGTAACGCAATTTCCATCTCTGGTCTCACAAAGCTTTTCGGACTCGGTGACCTGAGGATAGGGTGGGCGCTCGCGCCACCGGAGATCGCGTCTCGGATCAATCTCCTGAGGCTTTATGTTACATACCGTCTTCCGGCCCGATCGGTCGCCGTCGCCATCGAAGCGATCAAGCGCAGAGATTGGTTCAGGGAGCGGATGTTGCGCATCGCAATGAGAAATCTCACTCTCTTGAAGGAATGGCTCGAAGAGGAAAATCGGATTTCGTGCAGACTCCCGCATGGAGGTCTCATGGCTCTCTTCAAATTGCCGGAAGGGATTGACGATATGAAGTTCAGCGAATATTTGCTCGAGCGGTTTTTCACGGCAGTGTGCCCCGGTCGTTATTTCGGTATAGATAACCACGTGAGAGTGACTTTCAGTTGTGACGCGACCGACTTCAGATCTGGACTTGAAAATATATCGATGGCGCTCGACAAATTCTGTGTTTGATCACTCTGTCGGTATCTCCGCCCTCTTGTACGAGCCGAGTACCTTGAGGAACGAAGCGCGTCTCATCAGCTCAGTGAGCGCAGACTTGACATTCGGATCGTCGAAGTGGCCCTCGATGTCCACATAGAACACATATTCCCATGGCTTGTCTCGCCGAGGTCTTGACTCCAGCTTGAGCATATTCACATTCTTGTCAGCGAAGGCGCCGAGGCAGTAGTGGAGTGCACCGGGTACATTCTTTGTCGCGAAGACAAGCGATGTCTTATCGCCTGATGGATTCAGCATTGCAGTCTTCTCGATGACGAAGAACCGTGTGTAATTGTTGTGACTGTTCTGAATCCCTTCTTTGAGAATTTTCATATCGTATTCTTTTGCAGCCCTCGCACTCGCGATCGCCGCCTCTTCTTTCAACCCTCGTTTCTTTACCAGTTCAACGCTTCCAGCTGTGTCGTAGGCTGGAATCTTTTCCCAGTGAGGGTATCTCGCGAGAAAACTCCTGCACTGCCCTAGTGCCTGAGGGTGGCTATAGACTCTTTTCACATCTTCAATTTCCGCATCTGGATGCCCGATGAGACAGTGACGGATGAGTAATATGATCTCCCCGACAACTGTTAGATCGTTTTCGAGGAGGAGATCGTTGACCTTAGTAACGCTCCCTTCAATCGAATTCTCCACCGGGACAACACCGTGGCTTGCTTCCCCGCGGTTAATCGCTTCGAAAACGTCTTCAAACTCGGGGCAAGGCAGAGTCTTAGTCCCTTCGCCAAAGAACCTATACACTGCATCCTCACTGTAAGCGCCCCTAATACCCTGGAACGCCACTTTTCGCCTCATCTCCCTGCTATTCATGTTTCCCACCAAAGAACTCATCGTGAACGGCCTTTATCGTCTTTTGAAGATCCTTTGCATCAACAGTGAAGTGATACGCGACCATGGATGCCCCGGCAGAAATCATCCCAACGCTGACTCCCTCTTTCGACACGGCGGTGAAGACCCTGGCTGCGATCCCCTTTCTGTAACCGAGCCCCTCGCCTACGACGCAAAGAAGAGCGATATCATCGACTGATTCGATTCTATCGACAATTCCCGTTTCAAGTTCCTCAAGCGCTTTCTCAGCGCGCTCAAGCGATTTCTTGTCGACAAGCATCGCGATGCAGGTCTGAGAGGTTGCAATTGAGTATATGTTGACACCAGCATCACTCAACTTTTGTGAAATACTTGAAAGGACGCCGAATTTGTGCGCGGCACCAGCGCCGTATACCTTAATGACCGCCATGTCTTTCATGTATGAAATGCTCTTGATCGTGCCCGCTCTCTCAACACCGCTTGGTCTTATCGTCGTTCCTTCCTTTTCCGGTTTAAAGACATTCCTTACCTTGATCGTGATATTTTTCTCTCTCGCTGGCTCGACGGTTCTTGGGTGCAGTACCTTCGCTCCAAAATACGATAACTCAGCAGCCTCATCATACGAGAGATTCTCTATAGTCACCGCCTGGGGTACGAATTTTGGATCCACGCTCATGAATCCATCCACGTCTTTCCAGATCTCAAGCACGTGTGCACCTATAGCATTCGCAATGACGCTGGCACTGTAATCGCTTCCGTTTCTCCCAAAAACAGCGACGTGGCCTTCCTTCGTCCTCCCAAAGAAGCCTGTAATGACAGGCACCTCCTGCCTGCCAAGCATTGCGAGGAGCTTTGGCGCGATGTTCCGCCTCGTCTCTTGGAGATCCGCCACTGCGTTGCCATATGGGCCAACAGCGACAATGCCGAGCTCATCAGCATCGATCGGCGTTGCATTCAACCCCATATCCTGTAACATCGCAGCGACAAGAATGACTGAAAGTCTCTCTCCAAAGCTCTGCACAAGGTCCATCGACCGAGGTGTCAACTCTTCAAGGTACGAAATGCCATAGAGGACTTTCTCGAGTTTTGCGAGCCTTCCAAGTAGAAGATCGATCGCACGTTGCTTTACATCAAGGGCGTTGGCAACTCCACCTAGGATTGCCATGTGTCTCTCCTTCAATTGACTGACGAAAGCCTCCACCTCTTCGTCCTGCCTCGTTTTAGAAACAAACGAGACGATCGAATCGGTGACCCCCTGGACAGCGCTTACGACGATGACCTTCGGTTCCTGATCAGAGGCGATGATTCTTCCGACACCGAGCATCGAATTGGCATCCATTAACGAACTGCCGCCAAATTTCATGACTTTCATCGCCCTCTCACTCTCCTGATGATGTTAACAGGATTATCTCTCACCGCCTTTTCAGCTTCTGCCCTCGCTAGGCCAGCACCCATTGCAATTATGATTGCCTCCTCTTCGCTTAGGAGGTCTTTTGCGTAATGTGCATCTGTATTAACGATCATCTTTGCACCGACTTCGCTGGCGATCTTGGCAACATGGCCGTTTGTCGCCGAATGTGCACTTCTCGAGGTGATTTCAAGAGCGATTCCATTGTCCTTTGCGACCTGCGCCTCTTCGACTGTAATGAAGCCAGGATGCGCGAGCACGTCGACCTCAGGATTACTTATGGCAACCCTATTTGTCCCTGGCTCGACGGGTTCACTGATCGTTTCGCCGTGAACAACAATCAGCTGAGCGCCAAGTCTTCTCGCTTCGGTAATCGCGACATCTAATTTTGAGGCTGGTATGTGCGTCAGTTCGACACCAAGGATGACTTCAATGTCCCATTCTGAAGCAAGGTGGCAGTCTCTTCGTGTCTCTTTAATAACCCTCTCCATCGTTGAAAGAGAAACATGGTCGGTCAATGCTATCGCCTGATGTCCTTTAGCGACGGCTCGTCTCGCAAGTTCAATTGGAAGAAGTTCGCCGTCACTCAGTATTGTATGTGTATGGAGATCGATCCTCATTTTCTTCGCTCCGAAAGGACTTTGTAAACTTCCGCGATGGGGAGTTCCATCTTCTCCAGCAAAACCATGAAGTGGTAAATGAGATCTGCGGTCTCCCACGCTTCTTGTTTCAGATCACCATTTTTTGCAGCGAGAATCAGCTCCGTTGCCTCTTCAACGATTTTCTTCAGCAACTTGTCCTCGTCTTTCAACAATTTAGATGTGTAGCTCTCTTCCTTGGGGCTGGTTTTCCTGTCTCGAATTACTCTGCGGAGTTCTGGAATAATTGCGGCGGTACTACTCGTATTGCCATAAATGACCTCCTCGAAGCATGAAGGCCTGTCAAGATGACATGCGTTGCCCGTCTGGCGGACTCTTACGAGGAGAGCATCTGAATCACAATCTGTTTGTATGGAGATGATTTCCTGGACGTTCCCTGAAGTCTCACCCTTCATCCAGAGCTTCTTCCTCGACCTGCTATAAAAGTGTGTTCTCCCTGTTTCGATCATCTTTCGGCAAGCCTCTTCGTTCGCGTAGGCCATCATCAGGACCTCGTTGGTCTCAGCATCTTGTATGATAACGGGAATGAGCCCATTTTCATCGAATTTGAGTTTTGAGATCATCTGACGAGAATCCCCCTTTCCCGCAAATATTCCTTGACTTGCTGGACAGTGTAAACCCCGTAATGGAAGATCGAGGCCGCGAGTGCGGCATCTGCATCGGTTTGAGAGAAGACTTCATAGATGTGCTCGAGTGTACCACAACCTCCAGAGGCGATTACAGGGATACCAACTGCCTCACTCACAGCAGCCGTTAATTCGATATCGTAGCCCTTCTGGGTCCCATCCGCATCCATGCTCGTCAACAGGATCTCGCCTGCACCGAGTTCTTCCGCCCGAATCGCCCAGTCAATTGCATTTAGTGACGTCCGCCGTCGACCTCCGTGTGTATAGACGAGCCAAGAATCCTTTTCTCTCTTCGCGTCAATCGCTACAACAACGCACTGCCTCCCGAAGTCCTCTGCGCATAAAGCAATCGTCTCGGGGTTTTCAACGGCAACAGTGTTGATCGAGACTTTGTCTGCACCAGCTAGCAGTGCATCCCGCATGTCCTCACGGCCTCGGATCCCACCGCCGACCGTCAATGGGACGAAAACCTTCTCAGCTGTTCTCTTAACAACATCGAGGAGCGTTTTTCTTCCTTTCACACTTGCAGAAATATCGAGAAAGACGATCTCGTCCGCTCCCTGTCTCTCGTATTCTGCGGCCATTTCAGGTGGATACCCGACGCCCTTGAGGTTCTGAAATTTGACACCTTTGACAACCCCCTCCTCAGTCACATCAAGGCATGGAATGATCCTCTTGGCCAGCAGTGTCATCCCCTCCCGATCCGCGGGATCTCCTTCGTGCTTAGCACATCTTTTCTTCGTAATACCGCATTCTTGAGCGCCAGTCCAAGTGCCTTGAATATCGCCTCAATGATGTGATGTTCATCAAATCCCCTTTGGACAATCACATGGAGTGTGATCCCTGATGCCATTGCAAAGCTTCTTAGGAAGTGGCGGTAGAGGTCGTTAGGACATTCGATATCTGCGTATGGGCGATCGATTAGATCGACCGCAACCGAGACTAGTGCATCATCCATCGGAACAGTTGCACTAGAAATTCTTTCAACGGGTACATCACCAATCGCCTGTCGTAGTGCAAGGCCAAGAACGATCGCTGCGTCCTCAACGAGGTGGTGCTTATTGTCCCCTACAAGTTTCATAGTGAGGTCGAAGGACGCGTATTTCCCAAAAGTCTCGATCATATGGCGGAGGAATTGATCTTCGCATTCAATTTGACTGGTGCCGCTACCATCGAGCACCATCGAGATCTCAACATCCGTTTCTCTTGTCTTTCTGCTGAGTTTCGCCATCCTCTTTTTCACCGTCTCCGCCTCCATACATCGCTCGGAGCAATCCCGCCGGTGTATATCGCCATTCCTACGACGGCGGCATATGCGCCGAGCTTCTCAAGTAAATCGATATCTTCCCTATTCTTTATTCCGCCGGCGACGAAAACCTTGTGAGGGCATTGATCGATGAACGCTTTTGTTTTATGTATGTTGATCCCAGCGTTCTTTCCCTCGACATCGACATCTGTGTAGAGAACACCAGCAAGTGGGAGTTCTCTGATTTTATGGAAAATCTTGTCTAGGGTGATCATCGTTGGCTCCTGCCAACCTTTAATAAGGACTTTACTTTCCCGCATATCCACAGCAAGCATAACTTTCCCTGGCCATCGCTCTGTCATAGATTTTAGCCAAACATGGTCAAGAATCCCCCTTGTCCCTGTGATAACCCTTGAAGCACCAGATGATATCAAATCGTCAACAATCGATTCTGATCTGATTCCCCCACCAACCTGGACAGGGATCTCTACCTCTGCTAGAATCCTCTGGATGATTGGAAAATTGTTCCCCTTTCCCATCGCCGCGTCAAGATCGATGACGTGGAGGCCAGGTGCGCCCTGATTTTCCCAGTCGTGAGCCACTGTAATTGGATCGGGGAGCACGATGCGCTCAGTGCCAGGAACCCCACCGACGAGTTGCACGACCTTTCCGCCCATGATGTCGATCGCTGGCAAAACGATCAAAGGCAACCCTCCGCGAACTCAACAAAATTCGATAAGAACTTGAGACCATGTGTGCTGCTCTTTTCAGGATGGAACTGTGTTCCGTAAGTATTCACCTTTCTGACTATGGATGGAAATTCCTCATAGTAGTGCGTCCTTCCGACCGTGATGCCTTCTCGAGGCTCAGCTCGATACGAGTGAGCAAAGTAGAAGAAATTTGAGCCTGTTCCGTGGAGAATTGGATCTTCGCTAGCGACGGTGTTCCACCCCATGTGCGGAATTTTATTCGCCCTCAGTCTAATGACTCGTCCATTCATAAAGCCCAGGCCTGGCCTCGAACCCTCTTCGCTGCCTTCGAATAGGATCTGCATCCCAATGCAGATACCTAAGCAAGGTATTCCTTCGCTCAATCGTCTCACGATTTCGTCTCTGATTGAAAAGAGTCTCTCCATTGTTCTACTGAAGGCGCCAACGCCAGGAAAAATAATGCATTCTGCATCAAGTAGTAGATTTAAATCAGTGGCAATCGAAACCTTGGCTCCACAATTCTCCAGAGCCTTCCTGATGCTGTGCAGATTACCGACACCGTAATCCGCGATTGTAATCTTCACTGGCACTCTCTGAGCACCTCCTCAATCAGTCGAAGAAGACGTTCATTCATTTCCCTGGTTCCTATGGTCACCCTCACACAGTTCTCCAGTCTCGGGACATGTCCAAAGTCTCTTATGAGAATGCCCTTCTGTGCGAGTTTTGAAACAAGAGTTGCAGAGCTTATTGGTGATTTTGCGAGTACGAAATTTGTATCAGAAGGGAAGACCTTGAATCCGATCGACATCAGCCCTCTTGACACATATTCTCTCTCCCGTCTCACCTTCTCCACAGTCTTCATCACGAAATCCTGCCGATCCAGTGCAGCAATCGCCATTTTCTCGCTGATGATGTTGAGGCTCAGTGGTGTCTTCGTCCTCAGTAGGACGTTTGCGAGACGGGGATTCGTGATTGCATATCCAATCCTCAGACCAGCAAGCCCGTAAGCCTTAGAAAAAGTTCTCGTAACGATGAGATTTTCATATTCATTGACAAGCGGAACAAAGGACTGGTTCGAGAACTCAGCATAAGCCTCGTCAACGATCACGGGCCGATCCACCCCTTCAATGACCTCTCTTACATCTTTCATTTTGAAGCTATTTCCTGTCGGGTTATTCGGCGTACTGAGAAGGACGACTTTTCCTTCTGTCGCGTTTATCGCCTCGGGGACTAGCTGGAATTGCTCGTCGAGGTCCACACTGACCACAACCCCACCATTGACTTTGACAAAAAATGAGTGTAATGCGTAGGTAGGGTGAGGCATTACGACTTTATCTCCAGACTCGACGAACGCTTTGATGCAAACATCGAGGACTTCATCTGATCCGTTTCCAGCAACGAAATTATTCATCTCGAGACCATAAAATCCGGCCAACGCTTTTCGCAAATCATCGGAATAGGTCGTTGGGTAATTACTGAGCTCAGTGTCGGTCAATTCCCGGAGAACCTCTTTTATAACGGGGTTAGGTCCGAATAGGTTCGCATTATTGTCCATTCTGAACGCTTTCACAGTCGGGCTATAATATAGAGAGATGTCGCGCAACGTCGATTTGATCCACTTTTCGATCATTACATTTCACCTACGGCACCATTCTATCGATTGGTACTATGAGAATACCAGTTGCTCCTAGTGATTTTAGCCGGATGACCGCATCGTAGACCTTGTCCTTATCGACTACGACGTGAATCGCTACTACATCATCTCGGCCCATGATATTCATGATCGTGGGTCCTGCAATGCCAGGAAGGAATTTCCTTACTTCATCAAGAGCTTTGACTGGCACGTCTGCCATCAAATATTTCTTGTTCTCTGCATCAGATACGCTCTTGATCGCCGCCGATAATTCATCGATTTGCTTCCTCTTTTTCTTTACACTCTCCTTATTGCCGATTAAAACTGCATTGGACTCTACAATAGTGGCAATTTCTTTGAGTCTGTGGGTCCTAAGGGTGGAGCCAGTTGAAACAAGATCGACGATAAGATCAGCGACGCCGATGTGCGGTGTAACCTCCGTCGCACCAGAAACAACCGAAATCTTAACGTTCTTACCCAATTTTGAGAAGAAACGTTGTGTTAAATTTGGAAACGATGTCGCAACGGTTGAATTCTCTTTGATTTCTTCGATTGTGTTGATATTGGTGTTTTCAGGTACAGCGACAACTAGCCTGCAGTGTCCATAATTAAGCTCTACGAGTGTGACAACATCGAGATCGGCTTCAAGGACAAGATCTTTTCCTGTGATACCAGCATCAACAACCCCCTGATGCACAAATCGGACAATGTCCTGAGCTCTCAGGAACATAACTTCGAGGTCTCTCTCCTTCACCGCAGCGAAAAGCTTTCGCTCAGACCCGTCCTCAATCTCAATGCCCGCCTGTTTCATGATCTGGATAGACCGCTCGCTCAGGCGTCCTTTATTCGGCAACGCGACCCGTAATGCCATATGTTCACCTGTAGCAATCTTCCCTCAATGTGGAATCACTATTTTAACAATATTATTTGAACGATCTAAAAGGAAGCGACAAAGGAAGCGACAAAAGAAGATACCGTCCGAATGTTTTTTTGTTTCGAATAGTGTCCCTCTCATTATTCCTTGATCGTATCAGTCAAATTCTTTTCAGATTTCCTAGTGCTTAATATTATTAGTTATTTGCAGTCCTTGATCTCGTAACATCCTTTTGAAATCCTGATGATTTTCAGATATTGAGAGAAGTTCCAGCATTTGCTTAATTCCTCTTAGCGCAGCGATGCCTTTTGTAGTGATGCGATAGACGTGCGTTCTCTTGTCTATATCTATGTATCTGCTATTTCTCAGTAGTTTCATGTGAAATTGCAAGTGTCCAGTTCTCAAGCCGAGGTGACGGCTTATTTCAGAAAATGTTCTCTGATTTGTCGAAAGGAGCTCCAGAATCCTGATTCGCCATGCATTTGAGAGGGGGCTTAAAATCGTTTCAACTTGCTCCGGGGAAAAACTTGATGGAGCGCACATTGTCTTGTTGCCATTAGTTCCAGCGCCCACGCGTGCTTTGAAAACATTGAATATCGCGATATAGCATTTAATTTGATGTAAGAAGTCAAGAGCAAACTTTGAACAATTGGGATCGAGACAGGGCGAAGATGTTCCCAAAATCATTGTCTCTATTTCTTCAATCAATGTGATTGCAGCATCGACGTTATCGCTCTGGAAAAGTTCGATTATCTCATTGACCACCTTCTCGATCTTTGTGATGCACTCGCTCTTCCTGGAACAGTTGGACGAAATGTCGAAGCGGCACATCTCTGTCTTCAATAATCTCTGACTTTCTTCGCTAAAAATCTGCTGAATTTGCTCGATGAAAGTGCTTTTGAAGTCGTCATACCGCGTGTGGAGGAGTGTTTCACTGAGCGTTTCGATTTCCTTTCTTAACGAATTCAGTTCTTTTAGTATCTGCTCGCTTTCCATTGGTATAGAAATGTATTAATTAATAAAACTTATATATTTCGAATTACACTCCTCTGAGAGGGTGAAAAAATGGTGCAAATCCCGGATGAAATAATGAAAATCATTAACGAGCCAACGACAGCCAAGATTCTAGGGACAAAGGATTCGAGAGGATCAGTCCATTTAATCCATGTAGGAAGTCTCATTGCGCCAGCTCCTGATACGCTCGCAGTCGGAGCGGTGCTTATGCAGAAAACGAGCAACAATCTACAAGAGATGAAAAAGAAAAATGAAACGGCCTCGATACTTCTCGTCAGCGGTATGAAATCATATGAAATCAAAGCGAGGGTTAAAGATTTCCTTACGTCTGGACAGTTAGTCAATGCGATGAATGAGCGACTTGCAAAGATGAATCTATCGGCGAGAGGCGTCTGGACTTTGGAACCTATCGAAATCTGGAATCAGAGTGCTTCTCAAGAAGCTGGGAAGCGCATCGTCTGAGCGCTTCCTTTCGCTCCCCCTTTTTAATTTTTTTGCGTTAATTTTTACATGAGAATCTTCAAGAGCGATGTTTTCATCCCAAAGCCAGAATCTATTTACTGATGCAAGTTATCAGTCAATCGTTTAATTGAACGCGAATTCAATTCTCGAAATTGCTTTTTCGGAGAAATCTGTCCTAATGAGCCTTGGTAGTTTGCCTTTGAGTGCCACTTTGTCTCCCACAATGACCATCGTCCCTTCAACTCCATTTATCGAGCAAACTTTGTCTAGTGCTGCTCGCACAATTTCCTCATCATCCGATTTAATGAGATTACCAAGAAGTGTCGCGCATGCGTCTGCAAGGGCCACATCTTCCGCAACAACTGTGGCGGCGTCAGAAATGCCAAATGAAATCGAGTGTCCTACCTTTCCTGAGGACGTGCAGATGCCAAAGATTCCTTCTCTCGGTTCGCATCTGAATCCGATCTTCCCTTTGTAATGATCGCCTGCGTAGATCCCGATTTCTACTGGCACTTTCAGTTTCATTGCAATGTCGCCGCCGTTGTCGACGATCGCGTGATCTGCGCCTTCAGCCACCATTGCCCTAACAGCTTCTTCTGCAATAATGCCCGCAACCGCCGCCATTGGTCCTACGCCAGCCCTTCTCGAAACTTCGCACATTCTCCTCACAATTGGAGGAGCAGACGAAGGCGGCTCATATGGTTCGAGCGTCACAAGGAAAAAAGGGTCCGAGAGCGCGAAGCGGATGATCTGTTCTCTTGAGTTAAAGATGGAGGCCTCTGCCGCAGGAATGAAACGCTCTTCTGCAATGATGTTAACGGCCGTCTCTCCGATTTCAAAATGTTTCTTTGTTACCATATCCGTAATTTCATTGCTCTCGGTGGGCAGGTATCGATGCAAAGGCCACATGCGATGCATCGATCTCCTTTGAAAAGCACTTTCCATGTCTGCTTGTCCATCTCAAACGCGTCGGCTGGACAAATCGAGAGGCAAGCGCCGCAATTAGTGCAACGATCTTCATCCCTGTTCACGTATTCGTTCAGTTCCCTAACCTCGACACCCGCATCCTTCAAAAAGGAAATTCCTTTGTTCATCTGCGAGGGTTTCCCCTCAACTTCGATTAGAAGCCTTCCACCTCTTTCGCTGACCTCGGCGCGCAGAATATTGACGAGGAGGTCGTATTCTTTGATCATCTTGTACGTAATTGGCTCGTTGACGATCGCAGGTGTGAAGCTCAGGAGGTATTTTTTCTTCACCATGATCACACCTCCTCTTTCGACCTGATGTCGAGCGGTTTGAACGATCGCTCCTCTGGCAATGGCTGAACTGGTCTAGAAATCAGGAATTCCCCTTCTTCAATCATCTTCTTCAACTTCTCCGCTATAACCCTTGCCTTGTAGTAGCTTGAGAGGGATGAAGTTCTCACTTTCTTTCCAAAGAGCTCGATCGACCCGCTCCTCAATTCCGCATAACTGACCTCTTTCAGCGGCTTTCTGTTCCTTGATTGAAGTGAATAATCAAGCACAGGCGCAAAGAGATCCTTGTCGCTGAGGGATGCAAATTTCATGACTTCCTGGTCCAAAATTGGAATCGGTACACCGATGCCAACAGCGAGGGAGACGCCATAACGGTGGAAATAAAGTGCCCTGATGAACTCTGTTGACATCTCTTTCATATCACCAATGACGGCAAGTGTCCTTCCAGGTCGCAACGGCACGCCATTTTTTGTCGGAACCGTGGTGTTGTATTGTGTGCCTTCCCATGCAACGAATCCTTTTGCCCCGCCAATGAAAATCCTTGTGCCTATTCCAATCGTCCTGCAGAGCGGATCTTTGAGCAATGGGGAAAGCTGCCCAGCACTGCTAAACGTCGCATTGCCATAGTTCGGCAGGAGCTTCCCCATATACGTGAAAAGAGTAGTGTCTGATGAATTCGTCGCGACTGCGTAGTTCTGATACGCATTCCTCGGGTTATAGAGATACGCCTGGTTGATCGTTTTCAGGGAGATGTATGTTTCAATGCTACGCCTAGGATAGCAATCCGTTCCGTAGGCAGTTGCCCTGAGGTAAACGGGTTTCCCCGCAATTAATTCCTCTATGACATGCGCGCCACCGTAATCCAGATCTCCGTTTTCCTTGAGTTCGGTTGCCCCGATATAAGCATCCACGGCGGCGAGTCCTGTATAAGCGGGAACGCCATTGAGCCACACCTTTTGCATCTTTATCGGAGGTTCTGAATGGCCGAAGTTGAGAAAAGCACCTGACGAGCACATAGCACCGAAAGTGCCTGTCGTGACCACATCGACTTCTTTCGTTGCACTTTCTAGCCCTTGACTTTCGACGACCTTAATGACCTCTTCTGCGGTCATCACCACGACGTCGCCTTTTTTAATTTTCTCATTGATTTCTTCGTAGGTTCTCGTCATTAAATCACCGCTTGGTCAGCGTAGATAAAATAGTGGTAACAATTGTTAAGATTTATACCTTTGTGCGCCTCATCAGAAAAGCATTTTCTTCGCATACGCGAGCTCGGCATTTGAAACTGATCCGCCTGCACCACCTCTTATGGTATTATGTGAGAGAATGAACATCTTGTAATAATTATTCTTTTTTCGAATCCTCCCGACCGTTACAACCATTCCTCTTGCTCTTCGAGGTTCTCCTGCATAAGCGTCCATCAACGGTTGAGGTCTGTCCATCTCCGTTCTTACGACAATGGGGACGCGCGGAATCGTTGGGAGGTTAAGTCGCTGTGCTTCACTCGTAAACCTTTCGAGGGCGTCCCTAAATTCCTCCAGTGTGGGACTCGTTTTCAACTTAAGTGTCACTGATTCCAGGTGACCGTCAATGACCGGCACTCTCGCACAGTTCGCGAGAACCTCGAAATCAGCGAATCTTACACCTTGATCTGTCAGTTTTCCGAGGAGTTTGAGGATTTCACTCTCCATCTTTTCCTCCTCGTTCTTGATAAAAGGGATAATGTTCCCGAGGATATCGAGTGAAGGAACGCCGGGGTAACCAGCGCCAGAAACGGCCTGGTAGGTGGAAACGACAACCAAATCTATACCGAATGCGTCATCGATTGCCTTGAGTGGAAGCGCAAGGCCAGTCGTCGAACAATTTGGATTTGTCACAATGTAGCCGCCATCTTTGTAGGTTTGCTGCCTCTCAATCAATGCGAGATGGTCCGGGTTGACTTCTGGAATCAAAAGGGGTACATCGTCCCTCATTCTATGAGAAGCGGCATTGGAGAAGACAGCAACTCCTTTCGATGCAAGGGACGCCTCATACTCCTTTGCGATATCGCTAGGCAGTCCACTAAACGCCAACCTCACATCTTTCGCGATTTTATCAACATCAATCTGCTCCACAACCATTTCGAGGGTCTCTTCTTTGAATGTATAGTCTTTCAGTTTTAACACTTCCGCAAGCTTCTTGCCCTCTGAGCGTTCTGAGGCGTATAGCCCCCTGATTTCGAAATATGGATGGTCCTCCAAAAGCTGAACAAACCGCTGGCCTATCATACCAGTCGCACCTAGCACGGCAACTTCGATTTTGTCCATTCACTCGCCTCCCAAAAATTTGCGTCCATTTTTCATGATATTGAGGAATGTAGTTCGATCCTCGTTCAATCCAGCTATTTTGATCTCTTCGAGTGATTGAATGAGTTGATCAATGACCGTGACATTGTATGGGTTAAAGTGCTGGATTTCAAAATAGAGATGAGCATTTTCATTTGCCACGTCTCTGCTTGTGGCTAACTGTTTTTCGAAAGTCGTTGATGCAACACTTTCTAGCATCTTCGCTTTGTATCCGCTTTTTTCAAGTGCGCTGATGAATGCGATGTTGATCGCATGACTCATGCCGAGTACATAAGCCATTAGCGGATCATGCTCATCTATCGGCATTCTGATAATTCTCGCAGTCGACCTTCCGATCAGATCAACGGCCGCCTCAACCGCTTCCCTTGAACCACAATCGCAGACAATAATATTCTTGTCCCAGATTGAACTTGTACTCGGCCCGAACATCGGATGAACGCTGCAAACAGCGTATCCCCTTTTCGCTGCGTCTTTGAGTGAATTGATGATCGGAGTTTTGATTGAGGCAATGTCGAAGATGACCCCCTTAGGTTCTCCAGCGATGATTTCCTTCAAGCAACTCTCAACCGTCGAGATCGGTGTCGCGATTATTACAAAATCTACATTTTGGACGATATCATCGATTCTCTCAACAGATGGAAATAGCTCGCTTTTGATCTTATCGTGAACGATGATACGGTGTCCTCTGGCGGCAAGATATTTAGAAAGCCATCTTCCCATCTTCCCTGCGCCACCGACAACGAGGACACTCGAAGACTTCTCGCTCCTGATCGCCTTGCACTGCGCCTCTATCGTTTCACCGATAAGAATGGAGGATAAATTTCGCGCTGAATTTTCGCTAATACCAATCTTCGAAGCCCAGTTAACGTATCTTGAAACGACCTTTTCTTCGATTTCTTCATTTCGCAAAGGTATTGCGTTCTGGAGCTTAATGCGCCCAATCTCCTTTCCCACTTCGATTCTCTCAGTTATGAGTTTCATAATACCATTGTCAATTTCTTCGATCCGCTGTCGGAGCTGGTCAAGTTGGTTAGTCAATGAAACCACCTCGCATGCACAGATCTGCTAGGGTAATTGCCGTTGCCGCTTCGACGACGGCAACCGCCCTCGGCACGACGCAGGGGTCATGTCTTCCTTCGATCTTTAGGGTTGCTGGCTCGAGCCTATCGATATCGATGCTCTGTTGTTTTTTCTTGATTGAGGATGTCGGCTTGAATGCCACTCTGAATACGAGCGGTGTTCCTACCGATAAACCTCCTAGAACGCCGCCAGAATTGTTTGACAGGGTCGAGATCCTGCCTTTTTCGATCACATAGGGATCGTTATGCTCCGAACCCCTCATCATCGCGGCTCTGAAGCCGGCTCCGAACTCGATCCCCCTGACGGCTGGGATTGCAAATATCATTTTTGCAAGCTCCCCCTCTAGAGTATCGAAGAACGGCTCGCCGACACCGACTGGGAGCCCGACGACAATACACTTAACAACGCCGCCCACGCTATCTCCATCTTCTTTTGCTTCCAGGATCTCTTTTTTCATTAAATCGGCGTATCTACTACTGGCTGCCCTGATAGAATTCTTCACGCGTTCGTTGAGAATGTCGTCAAAGGAGTGCTCATCATTATCAACAATCTTTCCAATAGATTGTGTGTATGCCGCGATACTTACATCGATCTGTCTGAGCAATATTTTTGCGATGGCACCAGCCGCGACAATTGCAACCGTCATTCGGCCTGAAAATTGGCCTCCCCCCCGAAGATCATGAAATCTTCCGTATTTCATCAGCGCAGGATAATCAGCATGCCCTGGTCTTGGTATTCTCCTGAAGATTTCGTATTTTGAGCTATCAGTATCCTTGTTCACTAGGGTCAGCGTAATCGGGGCACCTGTTGTAATTCCATTGATAATGCCAGAAAGGATTTGAACACTATCGTCTTCCGTTCTTGTTGTCCCAACTTCGGTGTCAGGTTTCCGCAATTCGAGCTCCTTCTGGATTGTCTCTTCGTCAATGCTTAGTCCTGGCGGACAACCATCAACTACACATCCGATGCAAGGTCCATGACTCGTTCCGAAAAGGGTGAGCCTGAAGAGGGTACCGATGGTGTTCATTCGATCAACTCCATTGAAGCGCCGAGGGCGCGCATGTCATTGATGAATGACGGATACGAGACCTCGTAGCACTTCCCGTCTGTAATGATCGTTTCACCGTCTGCGACAAGACCCGCTATGGCGGCTGCCATGAGAATCCTATGGTCGCTGTGAGAATTGATAACCGCACCGCGCAATTTGTTCGGTCCTCGTATCAGACAACCGTCCCTCCTCTCATCAATATGTGCTCCCATGGATCTGAGGAAACTCACAGTCGTGCTGATCCTGTCGCTTTCCTTCAGTCGGACGTGTTCAGCATTATAAAGATTCGTCTCTCCTTTTGCAACAGCCGCAAGTACGGAGACGATTGGGAACAGATCTGGTGAATTGGACATATCAATATCTATTCCTTTGAGTTCGCCGGCCGAAACGGTGACCTTTGAAGGTTGCCGTTCCACATATGCCCCGAACTGTTCAAGTATATCGAGGATCAACTTATCCCCTTGACGGTCCCCAAGGTCGAGGCCCGTAACTGTGACTGTACCAGCTAATGCACCTGCAACAAGTGGAAAAGCGGCAGAGGAATAATCGCCAGGTATCGTATAATCACAAGGCTTGTATTCCTGGTCCCCTGGGACGTGGAATCCCTCTCGTGATTCATAGCATTCGCCGCCGAACCTTTTCATCATCTCGATCGTGATCTCGACATACGGTCTGGACTTCAAGGGTGTCGTCAAGATAATATCAGTATCAACCTCCTTGAGCGGCGAAGAGATGAGCAGTGACGAAATGAATTGGGAACTCACATCCCCCCTGATATGTGCGACTTTTCCATGATTTGGCCCTCTGATGACGAGCGGTGCGCGACCATCGCCTCTCGTGGAGACGCAATAGACCCCCATCTCTGTTAACGCATCAATCAATGGCTGCATTGGTCTCTGGCGTATAGACTCGTCCCCTGTCAGTATGGTGATGCATGGTAATAGCGAAGCGACGCCAGCAATGAGTCTAATCGTTGTTCCCGAGTTCTCAACATCGATAACATCTTCAGGACATACGAATTCCCCGCCTTTCACCGTGCAAATATCGCCCGTAACAGTTACCTCAGCACCAAGTAGCTGGATCGCACGCAACGTCGCGATTGTATCGCCACTCAGCAGAACGCGCCTCAGCGTTGACGTGCCGTTAGCTAGTTGAGCAAGAACCATCGCTCTGTGCGTATAACTCTTTGAGGGCGATGACGGAATTGTGCCGTCAACCGTTGATGGCTTAACAAGAAGTTTCATCGCTGATCTCCCTTTTCCTGAGTATGCAGCTCTCCATTATAAATGTCGGTCACAATAAACTTCACATCTTCGAAATCCCCAAGAAAGTCATCAAGCTGTTCCTCCTCAATTAGAATAACAGTCGCTGGTCCCGTCCCAGACAAACCAGCGGCTTTCGCTCCCTTGCTTAATGCCCTGATCGCAATTTCTTGACCGATATTGAGTGCGGCGCCGTAAGCAAGTCCATTGAGAGTCATAGCTGTGAAATAATCACCAGCAAGCGCACGCTCATATGCGAGTTCCACGATATTTCTTATCGATCTGATACTATCGAGCGGCAGGCGGTTTTTTCTGATCTGAAAATCTGGTACATGGATCAGAACCTTCAAACCATCAGGCATCGAATCTCTTTTGATGATCGTCCCCTTGTTGTTGTCTGTGATCACAACTCCACCGTAAAAGGAAGCGCAGGCGTCGTCGAGTGCGCCTGTGATCGAAACGCCAGATTCAATTGCACATTTCGTTCCGATCTTAATCGCTTCGAGACTTTCGTACTCCGCCCCGATAGCCCTCAGTGTTGCGAAAATGACGGCATTAGCTGCCGCGCTACTGCTCTTCAGTCCCCTAGAGATCGGGATCTCAGACCTCGTTCTCACCTTCGCCCCAAGTCCCTTTCTAGGGAAGTAACGGGCGAGCACCGCTTCAACGCATTTTCTAATCAACGTTGTGTCCTCGTGCCCGAACCCCTCAATTTCCGCGACAACGCCATCCCCATGGACTATCTCCACTTCTGCCCATGTCTTTAGGCCGATGCCAAACGCCGCTCCTTTGCCCGTAGCGATCGCATTGACGATTGTCGCAGCTCCGTGAGCAAATGCCTCCCCTTTCATGTCAGTGCCTCCTGCGCAGCGGCCAACATGATCTCGTGTGGCGGGGTGACGCCTGTCCAAATCTCAAACGCTTTTTCAGCTTGGGCGATGAGCATCTCAAGACCAGATGAAATCGTAGCGCCACGCCGCTCGGCATCCTCAAGGAATTTGGTCTTGGGAGGATTGTAAATTGTATCGAAGACAAATTGACCCGGTGAGAAGACTTCTGTATTAACGGGTGTCGTATCTGGAAATCCTTTCATACCCAGCGGGGTGCAGTTGATGATGACATCGAATTTCCTTTGTCTCAATTCCGCCGTCTCAAGAAGTTGTATTTTATTCTCGAAGTCCTCGATCAATGCTTCTGCTCTTTCACGTGTCCTGTTCACAATATAAACCTTCGCTCCTTTTCCAAGGAGATATGCACAGCAAGCTCTCGCTGCGCCTCCAGCACCGATGATAAGGGTTTCTTTTCCTGAAGGATCAACTCCATTCTTCCTAAAGGTCATGTCAACGCCATAGAGATCAGTGTTATAGCCGATCAAAGTCCCATCCCTGTTGAGCACCGTGTTAACTGCGCCAGTCTGAGACGCACTACTGTCTATTTTATCGATGTAAGGAATGATATCTTCCTTGTGCGGGATCGTGACATTGAGCCCCCGGATCCCCAGATCGATGACAATGCTCACAAGATCCTCTAGTTCATCTTTTTTCGCGGGGAAGGTCAAATAACGTCCAGGGATTTTAAGAGCTCGAAATGCAGCATTGTGAAGTATTGGCGAAATACTGTGAGAAAGAGGGTAGCCAGTTATACCAGTAATTATGGGGTCGTCGCCGAGAAATCTCATTGTCTCGATATCGAGCTGACCTGGTGCCGTTTCTTTCCCTGGTTCAGCTGCAACATAGGTGAAAGTGCATCCGAGTTTGTGTGCGAGAATCCTCGTTATGGTTCCGAGTTCCCCCATCCCGATGATGATGAATTCATTTCCAGTTTCCTTGAAGCCTTCGGCCCCGTCAATGATAGATAATAGATCATGAATTGAGTTCACTTGGAACGCGACTTTAGCGATATCACTCCTCGCAGCATTTTTGACGAGGAGTTCTATCACCGTTGATGCATCTGGGGTGCCAGTAAAATCGTGCGTTGAGCAAATGATCTTCGTGTTTCGAATCGCGCCCCCAATCATTTTCATCAAGTTCGGATTGGATTCGATATCGATGACTTCAAATCCTGATTCTGCCGCCCGTACCATGAATTTCAGTTTTTCATCATCAGTACCCGTGAACTTTCCACCTTGGTCAACGGACCGTAGTGTGGCGATCTTAGGAACTGGTATCTCTTTGAACACATCGAGCTTCTGCGGCAAGGAATCCATAATGTCGAACCTAATCTCAATTAAATCTGGAGATTTCGTAAGAATATTCCTGGCGACGGCCATTGCATCTTCCAGGTTTTTTTCGGCGATAGAAACGCAAAGTCTCATCATCTCTCCACAATCGTTTCATTAATGGCGTGGCCAAAGTGTCTTCCGCCCTCATCAAGTTTTACCAGTACCTTCTGTCCTTCTTTCAAATCTGCCACAGAAACTGAACCATCTGGTGTGCAAAGCCGTATCGTTTCCGCGTTCTGAAGGATTGTTGTGTATTTCTTTCCGTTTGCATCAATCTCTACGAGGATGAGAGGTCTTCGCTCAATCTTGGCCCTACCAACAACGACCGTCCTACAGTTCCCGCTAGTGTCGACTGCGAGTAGCTCGTCACCGCTCGAGATTTCAGAAAGATACTTTGTCTTTCCATCAGGCCCGAGAATGTATGCATGTACTGCCCCAGCATTCACTCTGAAAGGTCTCGAAGCGACATACTCGCTTTCAAGGCTCTCTGAATGGACAAGGAAAAGGCAGGCGGATTGAGAGCCAACGAGCATACCCTCTCCTATTCTAAGTAATGAACAAGTATCAACACACACTCTGTCGCCCAAAGATAGCGGTACGATTCTGCTAACAGGTACTGCAGTCAACTTGATCGGTGGCAATTCCCTTGAGACAACGCCATGAAACTCCTTTAGGCTCCTGGGAGAATTTGGCTCAATGACAATGCCCGAAACGCCGACCTCGAGCGTCTCCGTAAACAATTTCGCTTCGTCTGGGCTTGATGTTGAAGCAAGGAGCTTCGTTTTCGACTTTTGAAATTCTGCAATGAGGTTCTCAAGTGGAATGATTTTCCAATCAAGAGTCTTGATGATAACGAATTCAATCTTGTCTTTCAATTCGCTTGCCTTCCTGAGGTCATCGGCCTTCTTGACTGTGAGAACGTGTCCAACGAGGGAATCATCGAGGAACACTTCGTCTCCCTTGAGGATGAAAGCATCAAACTTCCCTAGCTTCTTGAATTCTTTATCTTCTTCTCTGATGAGAATGTCCACAAACCCGCTCTCTAATGCCGTCGTTACTATTTTCTTTCTCTCTTCTCGAGATGATGCTTTTGCCGCACTAACCCAAATGATTCTTCCCTTTCGATCCCCAGGCATTTGATCACATCAGTATTCTCATCGCTTCTTCAACACTTGCATCTTCTAAAACGATTTTTGAAATTGCCTTTGTGATCCCGACGACGTCCCTGTGCTGGAAGACATTCCTGCCGATCGAAACGCCCTTCCCCCCAGCTTCTATTGAGTCTTTGACCATTTGGAGAAGCCTCTCGTCTGAATCCATTTTGGGGCCGCCCGCGATGACAACTGGCGCCAGAGCACCTTTGACGACTTCCTTGAATGAATCGATATCACCAGTGTAATTTGTCTTGATGACATCAGCCCCGAGTTCCGCCGCCACCCTTGCGCAGTGTTTTACCAAATCCACATCGAAAGAGTCCCTGATATTTTTTCCTCGGGGGTAAATCATCACGAGCAGGGGCATTCCCCATTCGTTACATTTTCTCGCGATCTCCCCAAAATCTCTTAGCATTTGGGACTCGGTGTTCGATCCAAGATTGATGTGAATCGAGACAGCATCGGCACCTAGTTTAATAGCTTCTTCAACGCTCGTTACGATGACTTTTTCATTTGGATCAGTGCCGAGATTTGTACTTGCAGAAAGGTGAACTATCAGTCCAATGTCGCGGCCAAACGAACGATGACCATACTGAACAATTCCTTTGTGAAGAACGACGGCTGTTGCACCGCCATCCGCTACCATGTCAATCGTTTTTTTCATATCAACCAATCCATCGATCGGGCCAAGTGAAATGCCATGATCCATCGGCACAATCACGGCCCTTCCTGTTTTTCTGTCCATGATTCGCTCCATGCGTATGCTCTTCCCAAGCACAATACCACCTCGGGCGGAGCGTGACAATACTTAGCACGCTTATAATTCTTTCTGTCATCCTTGCTCAACTAGCTAGTCTTGTAGGACTTACTAAGTATCGATCTCGGTGTACTCAAGTATTGAGAATTACGCCCACGACGACTGGAATGCTACCTAATCGATCAAAACTTGCATCAAGAAGGAATAGAGGCAAGTGAGGAATCCTTTGACCATCCTTTAATTTCCTCAATTTTTCATGTCGAAAGGCCGACAGTCATGAAGAATATCCAGTCATATGAATAAATGGAACGCTGCAGTGCCTCGATGCACTAACGAAACAATGTGCCGAGATATGGATCGACGATCGATAAACCAGTCGCTAATGATGGATTTCCACTCTGACACTTATAGTGGATGTAAAGCTGAAAATTGGTCGAATTCGACGAGTCTCACCTCTCGTTTACCCTGGCTTTATATGCCACCTTTTTGGTAATCGAGTCTTCGGATTTTAATCCCAGCGATTTCTTCCCTTATCTTTCATTGTTTTGTAAGAACGATCGCGTTTTGGTCTGAGTCAATCATGTTTCCTGAAATTGTGCCGGTCATAATGTCACTCGTAAACGCGAATCTGATCGTGATGATCCAAGGTGCGGTATCGTCAGAGGTGATAGTCAGGTTGCCGCCCTCAACGGATCCTGTGAAATGGAAATGGTGGTTTACCGGAGGAATATGGTACTCCGTGAGATACTCCCACGATGTGGGTGTGATGTCCATTATACCGCTGACGGAATCACCGTCTTGATGCAGTTGCATGCTGAACTGTCCCCAGACTTTGACCTGTCTGGTGTTTTCGAAGAACGGGTCAAGCTCATAATAGATACAATCAAAGGTGCTTTCCCACGTGCCTTCCAGGTTTCGAGCGGGGCTCAAATTCCAGAGGTCTGTGCCGTATATGTCCACGAAAATCAAGACCAGCGCGACCACACAAACTGCGATAATTACGCCTCCTACGATTTTTGTGGCTTTTATCGGCTTCTTTGACTGTCCTTGTATTTTCTCCCCATCTCCAGAATTCAACTTATCCTCCTGGATTAATGATCGGAATACAGAATAATTAATTTCTTGTTGAATTGGTATCGAAAAGGCCCCCACTCGCTTGCTGGTGAAGTTCAAAGATCTTGACTCTTATTGAGTTGCGCCGATTACCACTTATTCATATTGCAACTTGATGCAACGCACTCTTCAATTCAGATGTTTAATGAGATCAATGTAGCACTATTTTGTTCATCACTAATCATTAAATTGGAAAGCGTTTTCTATTGGAACCACATTGTATCGATTAGATGTGGCGTTCATTGGCAAAATACTTCGGACGATATCCGTCGCAGGCAAAGGTCGCCAAGCTCTTACTCCAGTACGGGCTGCGCGTCAGCGACCGCACGATTTTCTGCGGTGATGTTGAGGTCGCAGACGTTGCTGTCGCTCGGGCGGCTGGCGTTGATAGGAGGATCGTCAGAGCAGCGGTTGAAACGATCATGTCACACGATGAACTCCTCAATGTATATTCCCAATTGCGCCCTACTGCTCTTTTTAAGGATGTCGCCCCTGTCATGGGCTGGAGTGCAATTGAAATCATCCCCGTCGATGCCCAAATGCCAGGTATACTCGCAGATGTTGCCGGAGTTATCGCAAGTGCTGGTATCAGCATCAGACAAGCAATCGTCGATGACCCTGAGCTCTCGGAGGAGCCCCGTCTCTATGTTATTACGGAAAGTCCTGTCCCACCAGAACTGATTCCATCAATCAAAGCGTGTCGCGGCGTTCGCAGCATCTTGATCCATTAGGGGGATTGTCCGATTACACCTGATCTGGAAATCCGCCTGAATCCCTATGTCTGCGCGTTCATTGCCATTATCGGCATCTCATTTTCCTCTATTTTTATCCGTTGGAGCGATGCTCCTCCTCTTGTTATTGCTGCTTACCGTATGGGGCTGACCTCACTTCTTCTCCTGCCTGTTGCAGTGAGTGTTTCACGAGCGGAATTGAAGAAGATGTCAAGCAGACAGCTTATTTCTCTCTCGATCGTGGGGTTCATGCTCGCCCTTCATTTTTTCTTCTTCATTTCTGCTGTAAAATTAACAACAATCGCAAATGCTGTCATCCTCGTAACATCCCATCCGCTCATCGTTTGCATCCTTTCTAGCTTATTTTTTCGTGAGCCTGTTCGTCACTGGATGATCGGCGCATTTGTAGGCTTTGCTGGTGTCACTCTCATCTATTCAGGGAGTGTAGGAATCGGCGAGGATATAGGGAACCTCTTGGCGCTGCTCGGTGCAATTGCCGCATCGATGTACATCATTTCTGGAAGGGTGATGAGGCAAAGGATGGGTCTCATCACCTACGTCTTCATTGTATACTCCTTTTCCTCGATTTTTCTAGTGGTGGCGTGTTTAATCACTGGTGCACCTCTCTGGCCCTATCCGCCGCAGGAGCTCGCGATTTTCTTCGGTCTTGCGGTCGTCTCGACGATCTTTGGCCATACTCTTTTCAATTATTCTTTAAAATATCTGCCGGCGACCTTTATTAGCGTCTCTTTTCTCGGAGAGCCTGTCGGAGCGACGCTTTTGGCAGCTCTGTTACTTGGCGAGATTCCATCAACGATTGCGATCTTTGGCGGTTCTCTCGTCATAATCGGGATCATGATTGCGGCGTTAAGATCGAGATCGGTGTTGAAGGAGGGTGATAACTCTTTAGCTCATTGACATCGATTCTCCTTTCCCTTGCCCATTTTATAGCACCAACCGTAGCTTTTGCCGCCTGTATTGTGGTAATGAAAGGTATTTCGAGTTCAACGGCGAGGCGTCTCATCATATACCCATCCCTTCTCGCCCCAGAGCTCTCGGTCGGTGTGTTGATAATGAGATCAATCTCTCCTTTTCTCATGAGGCCAAGAGCGTCAGGCGAAATGTTCTCGCTGATTCTGTACACCGTTGTTGTCTGTATCCCGTGATTCCTCAGGAAAGTTGAGGTTCCTTTTGTTGCATAAATTGTAAAGCCCATTTGCCACAGCTCTCTCGCGACTGGAAGTACAGCCTCCTTATCCCTATCGCTGACCGTAATATACACGCTACCGTTCAAGGGGAGCTTGTAACCAGCAGCAATGAATGCCTTGTAGCAAGCCTCCTCGAAGCTATCGCCTATCCCCATGACCTCCCCTGTGCTCTTCATTTCAGGTCCTAAGATACTGTCAACACCTGGTAGTTTCAAAAATGGGAAGACTGAAGCTTTGACCGCCACATGACCGAACGGGGCAACGCCGACCAATCCCAGTTCCTTCAGCGTCTTACCGAGCATGACTTTCGTCGCAATCTTTGCGAGCGGAATCCCTATTGCCTTTGATACGAAAGGTACAGTCCTACTAGCGCGGGGATTGGCCTCAAGCATGTAAACTTCGTTGTCTTTGACCGCCAACTGAAGGTTCATCAAACCCTTGATCTGGAGTGCGCGCGCAACCTTATGAGTGATGCTAATGATCTCATCGATGATTTGCTTTGACAGGGTTTGTGGCGGGATGACCATTGTCGCATCGCCTGAATGCACACCTGCTTCTTCGATGTGTTCTAAGATGCCTCCAATGAAGACATCTTCTCCGTCGGAAACGACATCGACATCGATCTCAATCGCGTTTGAAAGATACTTATCAACAAGAATCGGATGTTTCCTTGAGACCTTGACAGCCGAACTGACATAAGTTTCGAGCTCCTTTTCATTATAAACGATTTCCATTGCTCTGCCGCCGAGTACATAGCTCGGTCTCACGAGCACTGGATAGCCTATTTTGGCGGCGATGTCCTTGACCTCTGCGAATGAGTATCCTGTCCCAGATGCTGGTTGCTTAATCCCAAGGCGATCCATGAGCGCCGAGAAAAGCTTGCGATCCTCTGCGACATCCATCATTTCTGGATCCGTCCCTAAGATTCTCGTCTTGCGGCCTTCGAGGGCTTTCTGCAGGGGTACAGCGAGGTTGACTGCTGTCTGGCCCCCGAATTGAAGAATAACACCATCGGCATCTTCCTTCTCGATGACGTTGAGAACATCCTCAAGCGTCAGTGGCTCGAAATACAGTCTGTTTGAAATATCATAGTCCGTGCTGACCGTTTCTGGGTTGTTGTTGATGATCACTGCGTCGATACCCTCCTCCTGCAGTGCCATGACGCCATGGACGCAGCAATAGTCGAACTCGATCCCTTGTCCAATTCGGATCGGCCCTCCACCAATGATGACGACTTTTTTATTCGTCGACTTTTTCGCTTCACAATGTGTCTCATAGGTTGAGTAGAAGTAAGGCGTCGCGGCTTCGAATTCGGCCGCGCAGGTATCGACCATTTTATACGTTGGTACGATACCTAGCGAAATCCTCAGTTTCCTGATTTCCTCAGGCGATGCTCTTAGGAGTTGCGCGATAGTTTCATCGGGGAACCCCATCTTCTTCGCCCTGAGAAGAAGGTCCCTATCGATTTCCTTCGCGTTTTTGATCTCTTCTTCCATATCGATGATGTTTTTGATCTTTTTGATGAAGAATATGTCCCATTTCGTCAGGTCGGCGATCCTTTCGAGGTTCATTCCTCTTCTGATCGCCTCTGCAATCGCGAACAATCTCTTATCAGTTGGACATGTAAGTTCTTCTTCGAGTTCTGCATCACTCCAACTTTCCGGTTCAAGGTCCATTTTGTCGATCTCGAGAGATCTGACGGCTTTCATGATCGCCTCCTCAACCGTCCTCCCGATCGCCATGACCTCTCCGGTGCTTTTCATTTGGGTACCTATCCTCCGATCGACTGTTCTGAACTTGTCAAAAGGCCACCTTGGGATTTTGAGAACCACGTAGTCAATTGCAGGTTCAAATGCCGCATAGGTCTTTCCAGTAATTTTATTCTTGATCTCATCGAGTGTTTTACCGACGGCGATTTTTGCAGCTACCCTTGCGATCGGATAGCCCGTTGCTTTCGATGCGAGTGCTGAGGACCTTGAAACCCTCGGGTTGACTTCGATGACCCTGTACTCTTTAGTCTCGGGGTTAAAAGCGAATTGGATATTGCACCCACCTTCTATCCCTAAAGCCCTTATGATCTTGATCGCCGCGCTCCTAAGTCTCTGATGGTCAACATCTCTTAATGTAAGCGCGGGCGCGACAACAATGCTCTCGCCCGTATGGATGCCCATGGGATCAAGATTCTCCATGCTACAGACGATGATGCAGTTGTCTTTGCTATCTCTCATAACTTCATATTCATATTCCTTCCATCCGAGGACATTCTCTTCGATCAGGACCTGATGGATGCGTGAGTAAATGAGCCCCTTGCCGGCAATGGATTCAAGTTCCTCTTCGTTCCGGGCAATTCCGCTACCCGTACCGCCAAGAGTATATGCTGGTCTCACGAGCACTGGGTATCCCAATTCACTTGCGGCCTTCTTTGCATCATCAATGTTCCGCACCGCAATACTTTTTGGAATCGGCTCACCGATCTTCTTCATGGTGTCTCTAAAAAGTTCCCGATCTTCCGAGAGGGCGATCGACAAAGGCTGGGTGCCAAGGAGTCTGATGCCGAGTCGATCGAGTGTTCCATTTTCTGCGAGCTCGGAGCAGATGTTCAGGGCTGTTTGACCTCCCATGCCTGAGAGTATACCATCGACCCCCTCTTTCTCAGCAATCATGGCAACTGTTTCAGCATTGAGTGGTTCGATGTATACTTGATCCGCTGTTTCAAAATCAGTCTGTATAGTTGCTGGGTTTGAATTCACGAGAACGGTTTCAAACCCCTCCTCTCTGAGAGATCTACAAGCTTGGGAGCCAGAAAAATCGAATTCTGCAGCTTGGCCGATAATAATTGGGCCGGAGCCGATGACCATCAATTTCTTTAGTTTCTTCTCGATCATCGTGTCCCCTCCAGCATCGAAGCAAACTCATCAAAGAGGAATGATGTGTCTGTTGGTCCTGGTGACGCCTCGGGGTGATACTGAACAGAGAATATTGGGAGCTCGCAGTGCCTCATTCCTTCGACAGTACCATCGTTGACATTAATCTGGTCTGCCTGAAATCCCTCGTTGATCAGACTGTCCTTGTCTACCGCGTACCCGTGATTTTGCGATGTGATGAAAACTTTGTTCCTAAACTTGACGGGCTGATTCGCACCTCTGTGACCGAATTTCATTTTGTAGGTTCGTCCGCCAAAGGCAAGTGCGAGGATTTGATTACCGAGACATATCCCCATAATTGGATAGTCTTCCTTGATCTTCTGGATCGTTTTGATAATTGTTTCCCTGAGTGCAGGATGTGCAGGATCGCCTGGACCGTTTGAAATGACGATACCATCAATATCGTTATTTCTGAAAAATTCTACAGGCGTATCGTACGGGACTTGAATAACAGTAAATCTTTTCTTCAGCTCTTTCAAAATACTGCCTTTGCATCCGCAGTCAAAGAGGGCGATCGTTTTCGCATTTTTCTTTTCGTGTTTGACGATCTTTTTCGCAGTTGCCTCTCCAACGAGATTATATGCTGCGGGAAATGGCATTTTCTTGACTTTTTCCAAAACAGATTCCACATCTTCATCGTATGAGATTGCTCCGCGAAGGGTTCCATGTTCCCGGATCTTGATGATTAACGCTCTCGTATCGACACCACAAATGCCTGGTACTTCGAACTCCCTAAGAAATTCGTCAAGTGTCTTTCCCCCGTACATCGGGGAAGGATCACTACAGACTTCCCTGACAACGAAACCAGTAACCTGTACTCTTTCCGACTCAAAGTCTTGTGCGTTGACCCCGTAATTCCCGATCAAGGGAAAGGACATGATGAGAATTTGTCCTCTATATGAGGGGTCTGTAAGACTCTCTTGGTAACCCGTCATCCCGGTGTTGAAAACGACTTCGCCAAAAACCGTTTTCTTAAAACCAAAGCCAACACCCTCGACAACACTTCCATCTTCGAGGATGAGGCGGCACGAATCCATCAGAGGGTGAAGGTATAGATATGCGGTACTTAACCTTTATCCCCGGCGATTGGACAATATTCAATGGAATTGTCTGAACTGGGACATATAAAAAAGACGGGGGAATTTGCCAACGCAATTGGGAATTCAGGCTGTGCCATTCTCCCTGCTCCCTTATTAGTCACATATAGTAAGTCAATTCAGGTCTCCAACATCATGCTTTCAACCTCGTTCCATCATTCGAAACATTAAGCTAAAGGTATGAACTCAGTGATAAAAGAGCAGTGTAGTGGAACAAGATATGACTATGAATTCCGATATCATGTTCTAACCATGAAAATACTCCATCAAGACAGAAAAAGCGGGAAAATCAAGGTTCAGATCGACTCTCTTGACGACCTCTGGCACCTCTATAACATCATCCGTCCAGGCGATCGGATTACTGGCTCAACCTTTAGGAGGGAGGAAATCAAGACTGACAAGCTGAGATCTGAACGAGGAGAGAAAAAGAGAATGACGCTGACCATTGCTGTCGAGAAACTCGAATTCCAGGAAAGCGATTCGAGGTTGAGAATTCTTGGTACCATCGTTGAAGGTCCTCAAGACCTCGGTTCCTATCATACATTTAATCTGCAAGAAGGTGAAACTATTACGATCACAAAGGATAATTGGCCTCGATCTGCACTTGAGAGATTGCAGAGGGCCGTCGAAGATTCCCAGCAACCACGTTTGATTTTTGTGGCAATCGAATACGATGAAGCGCTTATCGCAATGCTCACTCAGTTCGGTATCAAGGAGATTGCCCGGATAACACGTCAATCTGTAGGAAAGATGTATGAGCAAAGCGATAAGGAAGATTTCTATGGTGACGTGATCGACAAACTCAAGCAAGTTCACATTGACGATATGCCAGTTATCATACTCGGTCCTGGTTTCGCGAAGGAGGCTCTTCTTGCCGAAGGGAAGCGGCGTGCACCTGAGATATTCACGAAATCCTTTGTTTTCCATACCGGCCAGGCTGGAATAGCTGGCATTCATGAGATAATGAAGAAAGGGTTAGGCGCCGAGGTCTTGAAAGATTCAAGGGTTGCTGCAGAAACGAAGCTCGTTGAGGACGTTCTAACGGAAATTGCAAAGGACGGTCTAGTAACCTATGGCCCTGGTAATGTCGAAAGAGCCGTTACCGCCGGTGCCGTCCGGACCCTTTTGATCGTCGACTCACTATTGAGGGAGAATTACATAGAGGATATCATTAAAAAAGTCGAGGAGGCGCGGGGCACTGTAACGATCGTCAGCGAACATCACGAGGCAGGCAAAAAACTTAAGGGACTTGGCGGAATCGCAGCTCTCCTAAGATTCAAGATCGAATAATTCTTTGTTTCAATAAACAGCGCCTCCATTTTAGGATATTATTTTCGAATCCATTTGATCATCGGGGGCAACATTATTATATGATTTTTCCATTCTATCGATTTGGAAGTGAATAGCATTTCCTACTAGAGTTGCGATCGCCCTGATTTCAGGGCAATCAGGTTGCGGTGCAGCGTCTTGTCCACAAATGGACTATTTGCTTGAATATATGTCGAATAACTATCACATTGGGTAAATATTTGAACAATGGTGCGGAAAGAATTATCTATATGTTGTTCAATGACCCTTCCATTTGCTCCCTGGCTATAAATTATGAGAAACGAAATCAAAGAGGCATGTGAAATGATGAAGGATAAGCAACTAGTCATTGCCAAATTGAGCAAGAGCCCGATCAATATTTGCGACACCACCCTGAGGGATGGAGAACAGGCAGCGGGCATAGTCTTTGCGAACATCGAGAAGATCAGAATTGCAAAGCTGCTTGATGAAATTGGTGTCCAGCAAATTGAAGCTGGAATCCCAGCAATGGGTGGTGATGAGAAGAAATGTGTGAAGAAAATCGCGCAACTTGGCCTCAACGCGTCTGTGCTGGGTTGGAATCGGGCAAATATCGAAGATATTTCGCACAGCATTGACTGTGATGTCGATGCAGTTGCGGTCTCCATGTCCTCTTCCGATATTCATATTGAACACAAATTGAGGAAAACTAGAGAGTGGGTTATCGAGCGATTGGTCGAATCAATCGAGTATGCAAAATCCCATGGCCTCTACATTTCGGCGAACGCTGAGGACGCTTCCCGTGCAGATAAAGAGTTTCTCATTCAATTTGCCAAGGCGGCCGAGGATGCTGGTGCTGACAGACTCCGCTATTGCGATACCCTGGGTATATTGGAGCCACGTGGGACTTTCGATGCGATTGCATCACTTATTAAAGAAGTCGATTTAGAGATTGAGATGCACACACATAACGACTTCGGTATGGCGACGGCTAATGCCATCGCCGGTGTCCAGGCTGGTGCGACGTTTGTGAGTACAACGGTTCTCGGTATCGGAGAAAGGACAGGGAACGCCCCCCTTGAAGAAATCGTTATGGCGGCAAAGCATCTGCTTAAGATCGATACAGGGATCGAGACGCAAAGGTTCCGCGAGATTGCAGAGTACGTGGCGCGAGCTGCTGGTAGGACAATACCCGATTGGAAACCAATTGTCGGTTCGAACTGCTTCGCACACGAAGCGGGAATTCACACTGATGGTGTGATGAAGTACCTCAGCAACTATGAGCCCTACTCCCCAGAAGAAGTTGGAATGACTAGGAAGATCATCATCGGCAAGCATTCGGGGCGGCACACTATTATTCAAGTTCTCAGGTCCAAAGGCATTGAGATCGACGAGAAGACAGCGACTGATCTTTTAGAACTTGTTAGGGCGACGTCGATCGCCCTAAAACGGAGCCTCTCTGAAAACGAGCTTGTTTATATCTATCAGGATTATAAGGCTGGCATGTTCGAAAAAGAATAAAGGTGAGGATGATGGGGACAATTTCAGAGAATATTATCTCGAATCATATCGGCGCTCAGGTAGAAGCTGGCGATATCGTCGTGGTGCCAGTGGATTTTATTATGAGCCAGGATGGAACCACTGCGTTGACAATACAGGCGTTCGAGAAAATGGGTGGGAAATCCGTTTATGCGCCAGGTCGATATGCGATCGTCATTGATCACAATGCGCCATCACCGGTTGAAGGCGTATCGAATATCCATAAAGAAATGAGGCGCTTTGCCCTGCGGTATGGCGCGATTCTCTATGATGTGGGCGAGGGCGTGTGCCATCAGTTGATACCGGAAAAAGGTCATGCCCTACCAGGCAGCATCGTCATCGGAGCTGATTCCCACACTTGTACCTATGGTGCGCTCAACGCATTTGCAACAGGGATGGGCTCAACAGATGTTGCGGCAGCACTCATCAGTGGAATGACATGGTTGAAAGTACCATCAACAATCAAGCTCATCTACGACGGTATTCTGCAGCCAGGTGTTTTTTCGAAAGACGTCGCATTATATATGGTCGGATCCCTGACCGCTGATGGTGCGACCTACAAGGCACTGGAAATTTATGGGGAGGTCATCGACGCTTTGTCTGTCGAAGCGCGGATGACGATCGCTAATATGGCTGTTGAGACAGGCGCAAAGGTCGGATTGATGCGTTGTGATGGAAAGGTCATTGATTATCTCAGGGGTCGCACATCAAAGATGATCAAAGGGGTCGATGCGACTGATGATGCAAAGTATGAAAAGGTGATCAGAGAGGACCTTTCTAAACTTCCACCGCAGGTTGCAAAGCCGCACCAGGTTGATCAAGTTGTGCCAGTTGATGATGTTCTTGGCGTAGAAATCGATGAGGTCTTCATCGGAACATGCACAAATGGACGGCTCGAAGACCTGCGCATCGCAGCTGGAATTCTCGATGGCAAGAAGGTGGCGAACCGGACAAGGTTGATAGTCGCACCAGCTTCGAGGGAAATTTATTTGAAAGCATTGGAGGAAGGGATTCTCGCAAAGATAGTGAAGGCTGGAGGGGCTATTCTCACACCTGGTTGTGGCCCATGTGTCGGCACTGGTGGCGGTATACCAGCTGACGGCGAAAACGTTCTCTCGACGGCAAACCGTAATTTCAAGGGTCGTATGGGCAATTCGAAGGCGTCCATCTATCTAGTTAGCCCTGCTACGGCAGCATATTCAGCGATCAACGGTGTGATTTCTGATCCTAGAGAGGTGTTTCAATGAATCTGTTGAGGGGAAGAGCCCATCGATTTGGAGACAACATTAATACTGATTATATCATTTCGGGGAAATACAAGTTCAAGACACTGGACATAAACGAAATGGCTAAGCATGTGATGGAAGACCTTAGGCCTGGATTTTACGAGGAAATCGAACATGGCGATTTTATCGTTGCTGGGCGGAATTTTGGATGCGGGTCAAGCAGAGAACAAGCACCACTCGTTTTGCAGGCTGCGGGTATCGGAGCTGTTATTGCCGAGTCTTTCGCAAGAGTTTTCTATCGAAACTGCATTAATGTTGGTTTGCCAGTATTGGAATGTGACACCTCGGGCATCGAGGATGGTGACGAGCTCCAGGTGGATCTCGGGAAGGGGTTGATCAGAATCGTCGCAAAGGGAACAATCATCAAGGCGAAGCCTCTACCAGCCGTGATGGTCAAGATCCTTGAAGATGGTGGGCTCGTCGAGCATTTCAGGAAACATGGTGGATTCAAAATCAATGAAGAGGGATAAGATGAGAAAAGTTGTACTCGTTCCAGGTGATGGCATCGGCCCAGAGATTACAGATGCGGCGGTCAAAGTCGTTGAGGCTAGTGGCGCAAAAATCCAATGGGAGAGAATCGAGGCTGGCGCAAAAGTTATGCAGGAGATCGGGAGACCTATACCACCGAGATTCTTTGAATGGGCAATTGAAACAGGCGTTGTCCTCAAGGGACCGGTCACAACCCCGATCGGCTCTGGCTTCAAGAGCGTTAATGTGACAATGCGACAGCGTCTCAATCTCTTTGCGAACGTGAGGCTCGTCAAATCGATCCCTGGCGTCAAATCGCTCTACAATAATGTCGACATCGTCATCGTGAGGGAGAACACAGAAGGTCTCTACTCTGGCGTGGAGAGGGAATCGAGTTACGGCGCGGTAGAGAGTGTTAAGATCACCTCTGTCGAGGCGAGTAAACGCATTGCCAAGTTCGCCTTCGAATATGCCCTCGCGAACGATAGAAAAGAAGTAGTGGCGGTGCACAAAGCAAATATTCTGAAGAAGGGCGACGGTCTTTTCTTGAGATGCGTTGGCGAGATCGCATCTGGATATCCGGGCATTAAGTTCAGGGACATGCTCGTTGATAATGCCGCGTTCCAGCTTGTTACGAATCCCTCACAGTTTGACGTAATCGTAACGCAAAATCTCTATGGGGATATACTCTCAGAACTGTGTGGTGGCCTCATCGGCGGTCTCGCGCTCATGCCCGGTGCCAATTTCGGTGAGAACATAGGCATGTTTGAAGCCGCTCATGGAAGCGCTCCTGATCTTGCTGGAAAAGGTGTTGCAAACCCTACTGGAATCATCTTGTCTGCTGCCTGGATGCTCGATTATATCGGCATGAAAAGTGAGGCTGAAAGGATCAGGAAAGCGGTTTATAGTGTGCTCGGAGAAGGGAAAGTGTTGACACCTGATATGGGTGGAAGTGCAACAACCGAGCAATTCACAGAAGCGGTCATCGCTGCATTAGGGTGACCTCCGCTCAATATCAACAGTATTCTCTCATTCATCATTTTTTTAATTAATGGGAGTCTAACATCGATTATACCATAAAGGACCATTTTGCGGTGTCAATCAATAACCACAATATTCGAGAACAGGCCAGTTAAGATAATTGGGAACTTTATTTTTGTCGACTTACATCTTTAAAATTTCTTTCACAGACACTTCTTCAAGCACACATTTTCTAATGGTAATTTAAGCTATCAGGCCGGAGCCAATTTGTGATTGATAATAAGCCGTTTTCCGATCGGTTTAGTGCGCATTTCTTCACTTGCCGTATTGCATCCGATGATGAGTGAATTTCTGGCATACCTTATTTCCACATCAGGGATAGAACCTCCTGAACTTCTCATTCAAAGCACCACAAATGTGCACCGTTCTAGCACTTCTTCCTCCATTGTATATCCGCAAATACTGCATATGCAGATGCTCCGGAGCTCACATCTTTCCAACTCTCCATCGGCTGTTCTGCATTTTGATACATGCTACTGTATTTCTTCCGCAGAAAAGGCCTAGTGAGCCCTCCTCTGAGGAGCCTCCTCTTCCTGGTATTTTGCCTTTATATTAAAACGGATTACATCTCCTTAATTTCGGAGTTCTCGCCGTTAATATCCGCTTAGAGGCTATCCTCAGCCTTGCAAATTAGCCCGAGTACTTGGAAATGATTTATGGCATGTTAATGTTATTGCTCCGCTGTTAATCGCTTTAAACAACCTCGCTGCTTTTTAATAATCCTTCTTTTTCTATCATCTTTGCCAATATTGTGTAATTCCATTAAACTCGACTCTTTTGCAAAGACAGTTATGCGCTCTCTTCAATCATTTTTCTCGTAAAATGACACTCTTTTTTTATTTTTCATATATATTTTTATTATAAAAATTTATACCATTAGCACGTTTCTTTTTATTTTTTCTACAATGATTCGAGAAAAATTGATAGTAAATAGAAAAAAGGGGAATAGGGGGGAAACAGATATAGTTGACAGATGGGATGGAAAAATCAATGAATTGCTAGAGGAAGACAATGGCCTGTCATTAAATGGTAGTAAGACAATTGAACGTAAATTAGTCAACAACCAGGAAAAGAGTAATGAATTCGTCCAGTAGATAGATCATAGAAAAGTTCACCATCGTTGTCGATCTTTCGAGATTGCCCGAAGTAGCAGAGAAACTCTATGTGGTCAGAGAAGCGAAACCTGCTACGACCGTGTTGGAAGATCAAGCGAAGGTGCTAAAATTTGGACTGAAAACAGAATGGGACTCGCCAAACTTGTCCTGGAGAAAATCGGCACTATTGATGGCGTCGTCAAAATAAGCCTTCAGATCATTTTAGCTGGGTCGAGTATATGAAGAAGCTGAACCCATCTATATGTTTTCAGAACGTTTTACCCGGATTTCCTCATCGCACCATTGATCGCAATCTCAGCGATGTCCATAGAATACATAATAGTCCTTGTAATACTGTCTATAACAGTTGTTTTTGCGACTAACTCAACCGGTTGTGATGAAGCAATATTAGCGCGCATTTTTTCACAGAGTTCAACGAGTTCATTCCCTCTGTCAATTACATCATTTGCTTTCTCAGTATCTTTGAGGAACAGAGCCTCGATCGCTCTATCGAAAATCTTCACAGCGGCGTCGCCTGACCTCGTTATTTCCGAATTCTCTCTATTTGTTGTGTTCGACTCAGCAAGTAGAAGGGCATTTCTTGCGATCTTTTCAGCATGATCCCCTATTCTTTCGATACCTCGAGCCGAGATTGTATAGTCCAATCCGTCGTATACATCGATGTCCATTTTCTCAGCGAAATAGCGATCTCTAAGGATCAGATTGTACTGTTTAATGACCATCCAATATAGCCTATCGATTTCTGTATCACGATCAATAACGTCTCTCGCAAGATCTGTATCGCCTCTCTCAAAGGACAACATTGCGTCGACATGCATCGACTTCGCGATGAGGTGCATGCGTCTTACACATTTTTGCTGAGGTAACTCCATTGGATCGGATAGATCATGCAATACTACTGAATTGCTCGTTTCTTCGATGACCTCGGGACCAATGACCATCTTTGAAAAATCTTTCACCGCTCTCTTAAGATCTAAATCAAATCGATCCTTCGCTCTCACTTCGATGATATCGTACCCAGCCAGGTACGTCGCGATGAGCTTTCTAGTGAGATGTTCTCTCGATTCATTACTAATCTGGAGGATCTTCTTTGTGGATTCCTCTTCCCTTTGTGTGGCTGGGCAGATATGCAATGTACCGTCGTTCATCACGCGAACGATCACAGGATCGCCTGGTTTTAGACGATGTTCGGAGACCCAAATCTTTGGAAGGGAGATTGTCATTGTGGAGACACCGGTTTTCTGAATTTTTCTCATGTTCATTTTCATCAATCCTGCTGATATGATCTACAAAGCGAAATAATCTCTTTGACGGTATACGTATCGAATAGAGTTTCATGTCCGATATATATATCTATATATTATACGAGCCGGAATATATTCTAATTCTGAAAAATACATAAAAGCTCATAATGTTACGAAATTCCGTGGAGCTGTGTTGCGGCTTCAATATAGAACAAGAAGCGTGTTGTTTGATGCATGGATCGGACAAACTTTCCCTGAGGATTTCTAGTAATATGGACAACGCCGCACACGATGAAACACTAGGAAGTGATACGAATGGTTAGGAAAGGATTGATTGTAATTGGAATAGTTTTGATCGTTATCATTGGCGGATTGGCTGCCGTCCTTATCATGGGCGGTGGCGAGAAGCCTGTAACGATCAAACAGAAAGGATCGGATACAATGCTTGAATTGTGCCAGGTATGGGCAGAACGTTTCCATGAAGATCATAAGAGTATTTCGGTTATCGTGTCAGGAGGGGGAAGTGGTACGGGTATCACGGCATTGATATCGAAAAATATCGATGTCGCACAAGCATCAAGGCAAATCAAGCAGAGCGAAATAGATCAGGCAATTGCAGCTGGGGTAACACCTGTTGAATTTAGGGTCGCCATCGATGGCATCGCGATCATCGTCCACCCGTCAAATCCAATAACGAATTTGACTTTAGATCAGTTGCGTGGGATATTCAATGGTACGTACACGAACTGGAAACAGATCGGAGGGCATGATCGAGCGATTGTGGCTTATGGAAGACAGAGCACTTCCGGGACCTATGCTTTCTTCCAGGAACACGTGCTTAAGAATGAGGATTACAGAACAGATATGCAACAATTGACGGGCAACTCAGCGATAGTTACCGCGGTGTCAAATGACGTGGGTGGAATAGGATATGTAGGAATCGGTTACGCCGAAAAAGCCTCAGGAATCAAATTGCTCGAACTCAGGAATAATGAATCATCGCAAGCATATTCCCCACTAAATAAGAATGCGGTTCTTTCTGGAGAATATATCCTGTCAAGATATCTGTATTTGTATACAAATGGTGCACCGACTGGCGCGTTGAAAGAATATATCTCATGGATTCTCACTGATGGCCAACCAATCGCTGAAGAAATTGGATTCTACGCTTTACCCGCTGAGGTAGTTACGGAGGAATTAGCTAAGCTAGGTTGAGCGAGGAGGAATCGGATCTTCTCGGACTCTTAGGGCTTGTAGCGAGGGTGAAACAGGATGACTATGAAGATCGCAATTGGAATCCGAAGCTCTTTGAAAGGATTGAAACAGCGGCTGATTTCAAGGCATCGCAGTGAAATGTACAATAAGAAGGAATACGCGATCAAGGCGATTCTTTTTGTTGTCACACTCACGACAATATTCACCCTCAGTGCCGTCTTTTTCTTCATTTTCTCTGAAGCACTTCCGGCGTTTGACGAAATCGGTGTCATCGAATTCATCACAGGGCCAGTGTGGAACCCAACATCACCAACGAATCCCGCTTATGGGATCTTGCCACTTCTTTGTGGTACATTTCTTGTCAGTCTCGGGGCGTCGGTAATTGCGATACCAATAGGCATCGGCTGTACGATCTATCTCGCTGAGATCGCGCATCCGAAAATCAGATCTCTTCTGAAACCTGCTATAGAAATACTCGCGGGGATTCCATCGGTAGTATACGGATTCTTTGCGCTTGTTATTCTCTCGGATTGGATCTATGCGATCTTCCACAATACGTATCGCCTTAACGCACTCAACGGTGCAATCATGCTTGCGGTGATGATGATACCGATCATGGTGAGTCTTGCCGAAGACGCGATGAATTCCGTCCCCAAGGAATTAAGAGAAGCTGCCTATGCGCTAGGTGCAACAAGATGGGAGACACTGAAGGGCATCATCATCCCGGCATCACTTTCTGGCATCACTGCCGCGATCATGCTTTCGATTGGAAGGGCGGTCGGAGAGACGATGACCGTCCTCATGGCATGCGGTAACACTCCGATCATTACCTGGGATATGCTCTCATCCGTCGAGACTATGACTGCGGCAATTGCGATTGAAATGGGAGAGATCAATTTTGGAAGTCTGCATTATCATGCACTTTTCGCAGTTGGTGCCGTCCTTTTCGTTATCACCTTCGCGATTAATTTCGTCGCAGACCTCGTCCTTTCAAAATTCACGGAGGTTTATCATTGAACAGACGGACGAAAGAAAAAACATATTTCCTCTTTTTTAGGTTCTGTGGTGCTATCGTCGTCCTCGCCCTCCTCGTCCTTTTAACGTATATCATCTTAGGCGGGATTAGAAGTGTCAACATCGATTTCATTACGCAATTTCCAAAGCAGGGAATGAGTGAAGGAGGAATCTTACCTGCAATCGTAGGAACATTTTATCTTTGTACGATCGTTCTCGCTTTCTCCGTTCCAGTTGGGGTGCTTTCCGCAATCTATCTTGTTGAATACGAAAAGAATTCGACGGTCAAAAAAATTTGGAGAATCGTCGTTCATAATCTTGCAGGCGTCCCATCGATCGTGTACGGTCTGCTTGGTCTTGGGCTTTTCGTTATGGCATTGGATTTTGGATTCAGTCTCATCGCTGCTGGACTCACCGTCGGCCTACTCGTACTTCCTATAATCATCGCAGCTGCAAGAGAGGCAATTCTTGCAGTTCCAGAATCCGTAAGGGAAGCATCTCTTGCACTGGGCGCCACCAAATGGCAGACTATCAGACATCATGTGCTCCCGTATGCGATGTCAGGCATTCTAACAGGGATTATACTCTCCCTTTCTAGGGCCGCCGGAGAAACTGCCCCGATCCTTATGACTGGAGCGGCATATTTCATGAGAAGTCTCCCCGACTCTATTTTTTCGCAATTCATGGCATTACCTTTTCATCTCTATGCGATGGCGACGCAGTCCTCTGATCTTATAGCGACGAGGCCGATTCAGTACGGTACAGCACTTGTCCTTCTTATGTTAGTCATCGGAATGAATCTCATCGCAATATTGCTGAGGAAAAAATACAGGCAAAAATATAGGTGGTAATCTTGGCACCGGAAATCTTTGTTGAGAATCTAAATGTTTTCTTTGGAAATAACCACGTGATCAAAAATATCTCTATGAAGATTAAGAAAAATGAAATAACCGCAATAATCGGCCCTTCTGGATGCGGCAAAACGACGTTCATAAGAAGTCTCAACAGGATGAACGACTTCATCCCAGGGTGCACCGTGAAGGGGCATGTCTGGATTGATGGGTTCGATATTTACCATGCGAAAGCGGATGCTGTTGAGGTGAGAAAGAAAGTTGGAATGGTTTTCCAAAAACCCAATCCTTTTCCGAAGTCGATCTACGAAAATATCGCGTTCGCACCGCGCATCCACGGCGTGAAAAGGAAAAGCGATTTAGATGCGCTCGTTGAATGGAGTCTTAAAAGAGCGGCGCTATGGGATGAGGTCAAAGATCGCCTCAATGCGCCTGCGTACGACCTCTCAGGAGGGCAGCAACAGCGACTCTGTATCGCGAGGGCGTTAGCAGTCAAACCCGAGATCATTCTTTTCGATGAGCCCTGTTCCGCCCTCGATCCTATCGCGACCGCGAAGATTGAAGATCTATTGGTCGATCTGAAAAGGGATTACACGGTGGTGATCGTGACGCATAATATGCAGCAAGCGGCGAGAGTGGCGGACACGACCGCATTCTTCTACGTGGGGGAACTTATTGAAATTGGAGAAACAAGAAAAATTTTCGAAAAGCCCGAAAAAAAGTTGACCGAGCAATATATCACAGGGAGGTTTGGTTGAGTTGACAAGGATTGTTTTGAGCGACGAGCTCGCGAAGCTCAACGAGGAAGTCGCAGAAATGGGAAAATTGGCAAGGGAAGCGATAGACAAGGCGATTAGAGCGATCGTCAACGAGGAGTTCGCTCTCAAGGATGAGGTCAAGAAACTCGATGATGCGATTTACCAATGGGATTTGAAAATTGAAAAACATTGTATTGACCTCATTGCTCTTCACTCCCCAGTCGCTAGTGATTTGAGAATCGTATCTACCTCCCTCAAAATGATTACAGACCTCAACAGGATTGGTAGGTATGCACGAGATATCGCGGAAGTGATCGACTTTCTCGAAGGGCAGAGGTATTTCAAACGACTTGTCAGTATTCCACATATGGCTTCTCTGGTGATTAGAATGGTCGACGATGCCGTTGAGAGTTTTATTAAAAGGGACGCTGATAAAGCGCTCGACCTTTTTGAGCGAGACGATGAGGTTGACGCGCTATATGAGAGTATATTCAGAGAGGTTCTCACATATATGATGGAAGACCCAAAAAAAGTGCCGATGGGCATGCGTTTCATTCTTATCGCGAGGTATCTCGAGCGCATTGCAGATCATGCGTGTAATATTGGGGAACGAGTCATTTACATGATATCAGGTGAGCGGGTTGAACGGGTAAGACATTCCCAAAAAATTATGTGATGAGACCGATGATGGCATCAGGTATCTTTAATGCGGAATGATCGTGGGTGAGATAAACAGATATGCAGGGACATTAAACAGACTTCGATAACTCATTAACACATATTTGGAAGCGCTTGCGGGCGTTAGATCTCATTATCGTATAATACTTGGAAGTATAGTTAGCTCATTTGGAACTTAACAGACTTCTTCCCAGTTGGATCATCATTTGTAATGGTTGCATCAGTGTCTCCTGATATGAGAAGGGATCACGGTTATTTTTTTATATAATAAAAAATTATTAAATGAGTCGAATTATATATAAATTCTGATCATTTAACATACTCCAGAGATCCATCATCTTTTTCTTGATTTCGTTCGCTCCTTTACGATTTTCACGACCCTCATTATCAGGAATGAGAACCTTACGGAAATTCATTAATTATTCCTTTTTTGTTCACCATTACGATTTCATAATACAGGGGCATGCTATGTTGAAGGTCCTGCTTGTCGACGACGAGCCAGCGCTCCTAGAAATAGGCAAGGCTTATCTCGAAAGAGAGGCAGATATCACAGTGACTGTTTGCGAATCACCGCGGCAGGCAATCATGGAGCTCGATCACAGTAGATTCGATGTAATTGTGTGTGATTACCAGATGCCCGAGATTGATGGTATCGAATTTCTTGAAATTGTCAGGAAAAGAAACAGCAGAATTCCGTTCATACTCTTCACGGGAAAAGGAAGGGAGGAAGTAGTTATCGATGCCCTAAATAAAGGAGCGGACTTCTATATCAAAAAGGGGGGAGATCTGGCATCGCAATTCGCGGAGCTTGTACATCTGATTCGCCAAGCAGCCATCAAACGCGATATGGAAGAAGCCTTAGAGTACAATGCGAGAAGATTTAGATCACTAATCGAGGAGTCATTTGATATCTTCATAATCATGAGTCCTATTGACACGATCAAATACATTAGCCCGTCCGTCAAAAAGATACTTGGATACGATCCCGAAGAATTGATCGGGACGAATTTGTCACAATTTCTGCACATGGATGATGTCCAAATATTTGAAAAATCGGTAGAACGATTGTCGACAAAGCCAGGGAAGATCGACCAATTCGATTTGAGATTCCGCCATAAGATTGGTGGATGGAGAGTATTTGAAGTCACTGGTAAGGGAAGCATTGATCCGAAAGGCAGAACCGAGTTCATTCTCACAGCCAGAGATGTGACGGAGTTAAGGAGAATGATGCACGCTCTCCAACAAAGCGAGAAAAGGTATAGGGATGTAACTGAGTCGTCGCCGTCTGGCATCTACATCTTCCAGGATGGTAAATTCAAATTCGTAAATCGAAGAATGATTGAATTCTTAGGTTATTCAGAGCAAGAATTGATGAACATCAATTATCTGGAACTAATCCATCCTGAACACAGAGAGTTGATGAAGACACTCACTGAGAAGGCTCTCAGAGGGGAGGTACAAGGACTGCCTTTGACTGTTGAATTTATCGTACTCAATAAAAAAGGCGAAGGGAGATGGGTCGAACTCATTCCCGCAATAATCGATTTCGAAGGGAAACCTGCTATCTTGGGCAATGTTATTGATATCACTGATCGGAAATTGATGGAAGAAGAGTTAAAAGAAAAAACGAGAGAGCTGGAAACACTGCTCGATAGCATTGATACACAGATTTGGTGTGCAATCGACCCAGAAACCTACGGGCCCGTCAATAAGGCCCGAGCAGAGTTTCTAGGAATGGCGAAAGAGGATTTAAAAGGAAAGAAAATACGGGAGGTTATCCCAGCTGAAACGGCAGAAATATGTATCCAGGGCAACAAGATTGCATTTGAGGAAAAGCGAATTTATAAGGGTGTTGAGTGGATCAGTACGAAAAAGGGGAAGCGAAAAATCGCGATAACCAAAGTACCCATCCTGGATGAGAGAGGTAATGTAAGAATGCTCGTCTGCACTGGCCATGATATCACCGAGGAGTCGCAAGGGAATATATTGAATCCAGTGTTGAAAAGAGGAAGCGTCAAGAAAAATCGAAGATTTTCAATTATAGAAGGAAAAGAAAAAAACTAGAGCTGTCTCAGAATAGAGACGAAATTCAATCTGGCCAATCGTCTTTTTTTGGATTCTTTGAGACGGGGCCAATCATTTTTTCTGTGAGAAAAAAAGAACGATTGCTTTGTAAGAAGAATTTTCGGGAGTTTACACCCCCTCTTTATACGATTGGGTTTTTCAGCATCAATCAGAAATTCTCCAATTAAGTATCATTATACCAAATCGAAGTGCCAGTTGTTTTTTTCATAATAAGTAATCAAACTCCTTTTCAACTAGATCAAAGAAATTATGTACTCTCCGATAAGAATCCGTTATGATTTATCTGGTAAATATTCGATGATTCGATGACCCCTATCTTTTTCGGGTCTTCATTACGGATATACAAATCAATGCTCAGTCGAACGATTTGCTTTCCTATTTAACGACAGTCTGCTCTCGTCTATTCCGAATTCGACTTCACAACTATCGATGAAAATGAGTTTGGTCCAAAATCGAGTGATCATTTCCTGCTGTAGCATTCAATGAAACGCTCTAGCGATCTATCGTAGGTTCGCTCCACATCCTTGGGGAAAAAACATGCGGGGAGCTCTCGATTCCTCCAGTGATATCTGATGCATTCGCAGCAAACCCCTTTTCGAACGCACGGTTCGTAAGTGCACGAACAGTGCTCTATATTCTCCTGTTGTTTGCAAATTTTATCTTTCATTCACTCACCATGCAACTCTTTCGTTAATCCTCACTTTTATTTTGCTAGCGATCTTTTCAATCTTTTCATCATAGCGCAGGAACTCTTGCGGATTTCTGCAATGTGTATATCGATTCTCTGTGGGAGACGGTTTCAATTCTTTTCCTTTGATAACAATGACTGGAATACTCTCCGATCTCATTTGAGGATTTCTTAATCCTCACAATTTCTTCCTTCATTGCCCTCTCTATCGATACTCATCAAGGGCATTAGAGACGTTTGATTCGAACGACTGTATATTGCAAGACCAGTGAGCCTTGTTGTGATCAACGACATCTGGGGCGTCGTGTGAACCTCATCATATTGTCGTATTGCTACTGTTTTCGATCTGTCGGATCTTCCTATAGCGAATCCGAGAATCCAAATCAGGGAAGACGTTGGCAAGAATTTTGTGACCTGGGCAGTCCATTTTCTCAGTATCTAGTCACTGTCCGCTCAAATGAACGATCCACCCAAGACCATCGCCACTATTCGCGCTCGCCCTGGTGTTCTACTTTGTTATAGATTTTATTGTCAAATCTCATTAAATGGGATATCACAATAAAATGATTCCATATGTATCCATCTATAGTCGACACTCAGTGAATCCGGCTCAGATGTTTTGTTCCTTCCGAATATGAATTTCAATGATTTTTCGAAGGAAACGTATTCCAAGGACTACTCTTTTTCTATTCAGAAGCCAAACCACCCAAGCAACCATCCAAGCCCGCATATCCATACGACGATTGCTGCGATCCAGGTTATGACCATTGTGAGCTTCATGAATTGTGTTCTCTGAATTCCCATGACGACCCAGAACATGAACCATGCCAGTCCCCATAGCACCCAGTTGACCCCAAGTATGTACATTCCCGCGTCCCAAACGTAGTAGGCAAACGGTATTACGTTGACGGCCACGAACAGACAGTACCATCCAAGCGTCCTATTGTCAGTTGCGCCAGTGTACCAGCTATATCCAAGGATCCAATATGTGAATGCGAAAAGCAGCACTTGCGCCATAGCTAATGGGCTGTTTAGGACTAGCCAGTTGTAGAAACCTACAGCCGTCGCTAGAAAGGCGACTAACAAGATGAAGATAGATGCACCCTTCTGATCAGCGTATCCCATAAGAACGAGCAAAGCTACTACGAGCACCCCGCCAATATATAAAGCGGGAAGCCCTAACAACAGCTCTCCCAGCAAATCACCTCCTCTCCAGTTAAATGGAGATTTTCTCCTCCTGAGCGCACAATTCTAGCCACCAAATTGTTAATAAATATATGCTTCAAATTCTCCGCTTAGAACCGGAATTTTTGAAGGGCCGATCGAGGACGAATTTGAACGGTGATGTCCCAGATCATTTCGCACTAACTAATTCTATCTTTGTGTTCAGCAATGTAGTGTTCGAACCGTGCGCAAGCATGGATACAATCTTTGGATCATCTTATAATCTTCTAGGCATCAGTTGAATATTACCTCGTCGACCTCCATCCCTTGATCTATTTATTTATCCAGTTGGAAAGATCATCGGACTCTTGAACCCATTTCCATAAATCCAGGGCAATTTGCTCTGCCTATGGTTTATAGGCACTGTTTCGCCATGACGCCCCGTTACATTCTTCAAGTCTCAATACATTGGAGCACCATAGTCAAGGGGAGAAAACCAACGACTTAAGAGATGATTGTTTGCAGGAAAAGCATGACCTCGATATGCGTAATAGGGCTTCCTCAATCCTTCTACACTCTTAACGATGTGGGCTAAATATAATCCAATAGCTCTTCAATCGCCGAAGGGGAGGAAAACAACCCAATTGAGCATAGAGTTCTGAGCTCGCGATCGTGTTTTTGGCTCCAAGCAACGAATGTCCTCTCAACTCGACGATATAGTGAGGATAATGAAGTGGTGGCGGATAAGAGTGTAAGATCTAGGCAGGTAATGTTCTAGACGGGTTTTTCTTTTGGAACAATGTCTTCAGAGTGATATTCTCGGATCCGTCCGACTGCTTTCTTGTGCCTGGTCTGTTCCCGGAAGAGCAGTTCTTAATTGAAGGGAATTTGAATTGACAAAGATAACTGTGAAAAACCTCGCATTTCTTTGGCCCTGATTGTAAATTCCATGAATTTGACCTTAATGAACGATATCATCGGACTCCAATGTTTCGCCACGCCTCCCATTTTTATAGAACAGCGGGAAACCAAGAGTTCGGGGTATTGCTGATGGATATCACTGGAGCTTTCCTGGAGAATGCACTAGGACATCCGCAATAGATTCAAATGAAATGAAGTCTTCTTGACTGTGAAGAACTAACATTGGATCTGGTTGACGCGCGATAACTCGATCATTAGGAGGGTCAGAAATGATTGAATTGGAATTATGTCCAGATAGTACCCTATTGGTTGATGGCCCCGCGTCAGTCTGGGTAGAAAGCGGTATTATTGAAGTGTTTGGAGCTGAAAAAAGGGCTCAATCAATGACGATTGTAAAAGAGAATAGGAGGCTCCCTTTTTACGCGATTGCTCCAGCCAAAATCAAGATGAGACTTGGCGTCGATTCGACATATACAGTCAAAGAGGGAAATACGATTCCTCGATCATGGATCGAGTGTGCTGATGCGATTATCAAAAAGACCCCCCCTTCTGTAGCAATAATCGGTGGTAATGACTCAGGAAAATCGAGTTTGGGACTTTATCTCATAAACCGTTGCATTAGAGATGGTCTTGATCCCGTATGTTTCATAGATACTGATTTAGGACAATCAGAAATAGGTCCTCCTGGCACCATTGGTTTTGTTATTCTAAGAGAACAGACAACAGATCTCCAACTGATGAGTCCTGATTGGACAATGTTCCTGGGGGTTACATCCCCTTATTCCGTTCAGAAAAAGGTCCTTTCGATGGCGGAGAAATTGTTGGAAAAGGTAAAAGAGAGAAGGGCTAGAATCATTATCATGAACACTGATGGATGGGTGGGAAATGATGAGGCACTAAATTACAAAAGATCAATAATCGGACTGCTCCCGTCACCACTTGTTATCGTTATAACAAAGGATGCAGAGCTCAACCCCTTACTCCAAAGCTTCAGTAACGATTTCATTGTTGTTGAGCCACCTTTGGATGTTAAACCTCGGAGCCCAGAAACAAGAAGAAGGCTAAGAGAGCTCATTTTTGCAAAGTATCTGAAAGAGGGACGCATAAGGGTATTTCGTAACGACAGGGTGGTTTTCGGAAAAGATTGGCAAAATAGCATGGGTCGATTAATCGGACTCTTAGGAACTGATGGAAAACTACTCGGCATTGGCGTCGTTGTCGGAATCGATGTTAAAAATGGAGTTTTAAAAGTGTTCACACCAGTTGATGAAAAAGTTGCAAGGGTTGTCATTGGTGGAATCAGGATTGAAAGAAACGGAAGGTAAATAATGGACGACGGATCACTCGAGTTTGATTATATGATTTCGCCACGTTTATTGTCGTCGGGATGAAAACGAATTGTATTGTCAATTGGGAATCCGACGATGTTGACCCGAGGTGAAATTGGAGCTCTCGATAAGAGACTCTGGAAACACCGCAATTATCATCTTTATTTTCGTCGTTCTTTTGTCGTCGAATTGAAATGATTCTTGAAATTACACCATATGCAACCGATCTTTTTTTCGGGGGTTGAATTTCAACCAAGTTTCTCCAAACCGGAGTAAAAAGTCCGACTGCTGATTGGTGAATCCGTTACACCATGTTTAACAGTAATCTCAAATTCAATTCGTCTTTCAGATGAATAAATGACTCTTAAATGAGAATCCTGTGGAAAGATCCCACCGTCTTTTGGACAATCCATTCACCTATACAATAATAACTTTTTCTTGATTACATGGACAGGCCTTTTCAAGGCAAAGGAACTGCAGGATGCCTAGATAGGGTATGTGTGCTCCCTTGTTCAGACTAAAAAAGAATTTTCCAAGAATTCAATCTAAAAATTTCAAACTTGATTGTTCAAACCTGTTAGATTAAGAACTCACGGGAAACTCAAAGCCATTTAAAGGTACTTGTACTTTGGGTACTCATCTTGTCGTTAGGCAATCTTCCAAGAGACATTGCCTGCTTGATACTACAATAGTGGGGCTGCCCGGATTTGAACCGGAATCTATAGCTCCCGAAGCTACAAGGATAGCCAAGTTACCCCACAGCCCCGTGAGAAACGGGTCAGAATATGCAACTCAGATAAATATTATTCCTTTTTCCCTTGTGCTCGATAACCGTGACTTGAGCTCTTCATTGATAATCTATTTTACCACGAAACCGGTGACGCCGATTCCCGATGCGTTGATTTTATAATCTGTCGTATTCGTCATTCGACAAATATTAAATACTGCATTGCTTTACAACCCTTTATGAAGGAGCAGTTAAGGGAAAAGATCGCTGGGGATATCACCCTTTCATCGGATGTGGGTAAAACGATTAGGAAATGGAGGGAGGAGTTCAACATCTCCCAGCAAGCCCTCGCCAAGCATCTTGGAATCTCCCCATCGGTCATTAGCGATTATGAATCTGGAAGGAGGAAGTCTCCTGGTATCGTCATCATCAGAAAGATCGTCGACGGTCTTATTGAACTTGACGAAAAGACTGGTGGTAAGACGATTAAGAAATACACTTTCGGTGAAAAGACTGACTGCATCATCAGCATGAAAGAATTTGAGACGAGTATGCCAGTGGAGAACTTCATCAAGGTCATCGATGGCGAAAATTTGACCAAAGGTCTTCCCTTAGTTAGGGATATTCACGGTTATACCGTCATCGATTCGATGAAGGCGATCATTTCTCTCAGCTCATTCGATTATCTCAAGATTTATGGATGGAGTAGCGAGAGGGCGCTTATTTTTACGGGTGTTAAATACGGAAGATCTCCTATGATCGCTGTCAGGGCTCACCCTCTCAAGCCAGCTATGGTCTGTTATCACAAGCCTGAACATGTGGATGAGCTTGCGATCAGACTCGCGGCTCTCGAGGGTATTCCGCTCATTAGAACAGATCTGCCGATGCAAGTTCTTGTCGAGAGACTCGAGCGTCTCAGGTAAACTTAAGGTGGTGTTTGAAATGGATGTTGGCATTGTAAGCTATGGTGCATATGTTCCAAGATATAGAATAACACCCCAGGAGATCGGTAGAGTCTGGGGTGTTGATGGCGAGATGATGAGCCGCAACCTCCTCATCTTTAGTAAGTCTGTTCCTGGTCCCGACGAGGATACGATCACGATCGCGGTTGAAGCAGCGAGGAACATGATGAAACGGGTTTCGATTAATCCGAAAGAGATCGGTGCCATTTTTGTCGGTTCAGAATCACATCCCTATGCTGTCAAGCCAACAGGGACGGTTGTGGCGGAAGCGATCGAAGCCTCGCCAGGACTGACTGCGGCAGACTATGAGTTTGCATGCAAAGCTGGAACCGCCGCAATACAGACGTGCATGGGGATGGTTGGAGCTGGTATGATCAAATATGGTGTCGCCATAGGTGTAGACACATCACAAGGTGCGCCGGGTGATGCGCTCGAATACGCTGCGTCTGCTGGCGGTGCGGCTTTCCTCATCGGCGCAAAGAAGATCATCGCGAAGATCAACCGCACCTATTCTTATACGACTGATACGCCTGATTTCTGGAGGCGGGAAGGACAGCCTTATCCAAGTCATGGTGGTCGTTTTACAGGTGAGCCGGCGTACTTCAAGCACATCATCAATTGTGGTAAGGAACTCATGAATCTCATGGGTTCCAAACCGGAAGACTATGACTATGCAGTTTTTCATCAACCGAATGGAAAATTCCCGGTGAGGGTTGCGAAGCAGCTTGGGTTCACAGAGGACCAGATTGAGACGGGACTGCTGACGCCATTCATCGGCAATACGTACAGTGGCTCCGTACCGCTGGGTATTGCTGCGATCCTTGATGTGGCGAAACCGCACGAACGGATCTTTGCGGTTGCGTATGGATCAGGTGCTGGTAGTGATGCTTTTGATATAACCGTCACACCAGAAATCCAGCGGTTCCGAAGGGATGCGGCACCCACGGTGAGACAACTCGTCGAGAACAAGAAATTCATTGACTATGCGACATACGCAAAATTCAAAGGAAAAATTCGCTTGGCTGGAGGGATGTCATGAGGGAAGTTGCGATTATTGGGATCGGTGATACCAAATTTGGTGAGCTCTGGGATTTATCGTTCAGAGAAATAGGAATCCAGGCGGGACTTGCAGCGGTCTATGACGCGAATCTCTCGGGCGATGAGATTGATGCGATCTATGTCGGTAATATGTCCGCAGGTCGTTATATTGAGCAGGAACATGTTGGTGCGTTAATTGCGGATTACGCTGGTATGACACGGAACCATGTCCCGGCGACAAGGGTTGAGGCGGCAGGTGCATCAGGTGGACTCGCCCTCCGGCAGGGATACCTCGCAGTTGCATCAGGGCTTCATGATATTGTGGTGGTTGGCGGTGCGGAGAAAATGACGGATGTTGGGGACCTCAAAGCGATCGACATCCAGTCATCAGCAGCTGATCAGCAGTGGGAGTGCGCATTCGGAGCGACCTTTGCCTCGCTCCATGCGATGATCGCGCGGCGGCACATGCATGAATACGGGACGACGCGGGAACAAATTGCACATGTCGCTGTCAAGAACCACAAACATGGTTCGCTCAATCCCAAGGCGCAGTTCCAGAAGGAGATATCTCTCGATACTGTCCTAAGGGCGTCGCCAGTTGCTGAACCGCTTGGTCTCTTCGATTGCGCGCCGATTTCCGATGGGGGAGCGGCTGTTGTCCTCTGTGCGATGGAAAAAGCGAGAAAGTATACGGATACTCCAATAAGAATCATGGCATCAGCTCAAGCTTCTGACACATTAGCTTTACATCACAGATCGGATATCTGCAGCTTCGAAGCAACAAAAGTCGCGGCTAGGAGGGCATTCAAGCAAGCGGGGATAGAGCCTAAGGACATTGATCTCGCGGAAGTTCACGATAACTATACAATCAGTGAAATACTGGCAATCGAAGATCTGGGATTTTTCAAAAAGGGGGAAGGAGGTAAAGCAACGATTGAGGGTGAGACGGCGATCGGTGGAAAGATCGCGATCAACACCTCGGGAGGCTTGAAGGCAAGGGGAGATCCGATTGGAGCGACGGGTGTTGCTCAGGTCGTCGAGATCGTTGCGCAATTGAGAGGAGAGGCTGGGAAACGACAGGTCAACGGCGCGGAAATTGGGTTAGCACACAACATTGGTGGGACTGGAGCAACGGCAGTTGTGCACATTTTGGGGGTGGTGTAATTGTCAACAGCGCGTTTTTGGCGTGAGAACCCGAGCCGATATAATATGACTGCAGTTCGATGTGGTGTCTGCAAGAGGATTCTGTTTCCTCCACGATCAATCTGCCCTGTGTGTCGCAGAAAGAGTGTGGGCAAGCTTGAAGAGATGAAGTTGCGCGGAGAAGGGGAAATCTATTCCTTTTCGATCGTTTACGAGGCACCATCACAACTTGACAAGATGAAGCCCTATGTGATCGCGATCGTACAGATGGACGAAGGGGTGAGAGTTACCGGCCAGATTATCGATTGCGAACCATCGGAAGTGAAAATCGGGATGCGGGTACGAAGCACCCTCAGAAAACTCGGAGAAGACGGTGAGGCAGGTATTATCCACTACGGCTACAAGTTCGCACCAATAAAATCGTAGAGCAGAATGGTCAGGATTTCGACTCTTGCACTTCGATCTCGAAGGTACTTTCAAATCTGTAGTTTTCATCGGAGAACGCAGGTTTAAAGTTAAGTTCAAGTGCGATCGGTAAAACGCCACTTCGCTTCGGCATGATCTTCAGGTCTAGAGACACCTCTTCTTGTCCCTTCATCCATTCAATTGTCAGCGGGCCTTTCACATCAAGATCGCCGTGGAATTTCAATGCGATGTCTCGTACCATCGCGATTGCCTTGTTACGCAAATGTATTCTTGCTCCTGTCCATTGACCGGCAATCGGCTCTCCGAGAAGATCCATGTCAATCGTAATTTCTGGGATCAGCATTTCGATTTTATTTTCAAGAGACGAAATAGCATTTTTTAGGTCCTCAATCATGATGTCAATTTCCTGTGGGCTCCATCTACTGGCTCTAATAAGAACATCTTTGCCCTCTTCAACTGGTATTCCCCTCCTCGAAGCTTCAGTAATGAGTTGTGTGAGTTTTTCCTTTGTATTTTCAAACTCCTTATATTTTTCGACTGAAATGCCGATACTCTTTTCGACCTTCTCTAACGCTTCGATTGCTTCTCCATAAGATTTCGTGTCGAGCGATTCTTTTGCTGTTGCGATAAAAAATTCACTCAGCGACACTTCTTTTCCAGCCTTTTTCTCCTTGTCAATTCTCTCTCGCAGCTTCGTAATCCTGTTTCCTATTTCGTGGAATAACAGGGATTCAATTGCTTCCGTTTTCTTCTCAATGACCTCGAGATTCGGTGCCCCTCGTTCACCCATTTCCATTTGACCGATATCCGATCCTAATTGAAGAACTTCAGTTTCGGATGACAGCTGGCTGAGCAGTTGGTAAAGAGAATGCAGCTTTTTCATTTTTTCTTTTGCTAATGAATTAAGTTCTGATGTCGCGCTGATCATAGCCCTCTGAATCAGGAGGGCTGCTTTTTCAAATTCAAGCCCTTGGAGCGCTTCCCTCGCGGATTTAACCTTCTCGGAGAGTTCACTAATATCCCGGCCATTTTTCTCGAGAAGTTCAATCAATTTCTCAGTCTTATGAATTTCATTTAGTCTTTTCTCGTATGATTCCAAGATCGATCGCAAATCTTCCGAACACCGCATCGCGATCGCGAAAGCCTCGGAGAAAGCGCCATTCCTCATTCTTTCATCGGCTTGGGAGATGAGCTTCTCAACGTGCTCGATACGAAGGCCAAGCTCCTTTGCTCTCTTCGCTTGTTCTTTGACCTCGTTGATCGTTTGTGTGCTCATCTGTTTCTGCTGCTGAATTCTCCTTATTTCGCTCGAAAAACGATCGATCAATGTTTTAGCCTGTCTGAAATGCCACCTCTCGATTAGATAATCGACTTCATTGATCGATGACCTCGCGGCTTCGAGGTCGATACCTTTGAGGCCCTCCTTTCTGCAGAATTCTTCGACTCCTTCCAGTTCATTTTTGATCCTAGTCGTAGCAAGTTGCGAGGCTTGCTCGGCGGCTTTTCTTGCCAGTTCCGACGCTATGATGAACTTCCCAATATCCCTAAGGTTGATCGCTTGGCCCAGCGAATTGCGTGCTGAGGTCACATCAATGCCGAGCGATGCGACTTCGTCAATGACTCTCTCAGAAATCTGAATGTGCTCGTTCGCTCTTCTCTCCATGACAACATTTTGATCAATTTCAGCTTTTGCAAGGTCGAGAGCCTTGAGTGCGTCGTTGAACCTGCTTTCCCATAAGAGTTGTTCTGCTTTTCTTATAATCTGATCAATATTTCTGACGTCTCGACCAGACTTTTTCGCTCGTGCGATCTGCGATTTGAGATTCTCGATTCTCATAGAAATCTCCCTGATGAGGCTGGTCGTCGCGATCCGCTCAGCCTCTCCTGATGCATTGAGGGCCTCAAGGTACCGTCCCATTTTTGCGTTTGCCTCTGCGTCTGCAATCATCTTTTCGACCGGTGATGTCTCGAGGCCGATTCGTTTCATAATCGCAATCAGATCTCTGACAAGTGGTATCCTGCGCGTCGCTATGAATGGAGCGACGATTTTTTCTGTTTCGGAGTAGCACTTGGTGAGGACAGTCTTCGCCTCTTCATACTTGCCAGTCTCAAACAATCTCTTACCCTTTGTTAGAAGTGTCACTGCCTCGGAAGTGTCCTTGCCTTGCTCCTTTGCCTCTCTCAACAAGCTTGAGATTTCTACAATTCTATCGTAAATCTCAGTATGAAGCGCTTTTGTCTTATTGAGCAATTCTCCCGTTTCCTTAATAATATTGAATGCTCGCTCGAAGTCCTTTGCATTGATCGCCAACGACGCCTCCTCGGCTAGGCGATCAATCTGTTTGACCTCAACGCCATTTCGTCGGGCTGATCCTATCGAGCGGATCAATTTTGTCAATTCCCTCGTTAATTCATCAGCAACGATTGAACTTGCAAAATTGATGACATCGATAATGATTCTAAACGACTCCGATGTCTCACCATTATCACGAAGTTGCTCTGCGCTCTTCAGTTTTTCAGATAGAGTGATGCTCACTGCACCAAGACGTTCTGCGAGATCGAGCAATTTCTTCGCTTCTTGGATCTTGTTTGACAGAGATTCTTCTTCGCTCTTCCGGAGGCTCTCAATAGCTGCCTGTGCAAGATCGTATGCCTTTTCGAATTCTCCATTTTCCAGAGCAGCTGTCGCATCCGCGATCATTGATCTCGCAGCGGAAACATCGACATGCTTCGAACGATCTTCCACGTACTTCTGGGCCGTTGCGATCATCGCTTTCGTAGTGAGCTTCATTTTTTCATTGATCATTTCATTACAACGTTTAATCGACGCAGCAGCTTCGATGTAATTTCCCTCTTTGATCGTCTTGATGATCCTATCAAGGAGAGCATGTTCCTCGGTAAGGTCCGCACCCATCCTTACCGCAGTCGCGGCCTTCAATTCGAGATCCATGACGGCCTTAGCGAAATGCTCCTGAATGGCTCTATTCGCTTCTTTTTGAGCAGCCTTAAGTTTCTCTACAGCCCCGCTGAAATTCCTGGCAAGAACAAGTTCTCTTGAGTCATTCATCAACTCCTTTGCGCTTCTCAAATCTGCTGGATAGAGACTACCGATCAAAAGAAGCTGCCTCGTCTTTGAAAGTTCTCTCTCCACTTCTTTGTAGCCTTCGAGCGCCTTTTCTAAAATCCCGTCAGCTTTGCGAACGAAATCGATTGCACTTTCAAAGTCTCCGCTCTTAAATGATCCTTTCGAGGACTCGAGGAGTGCTAAAGGCTGGTCTAAATCAACACCTAGTCTTTTCGCAAGAACGAGCTTGGTGCGCAGGCTCGAAATAAGTCGTACGAGATATGCCTCCTCGCCCTTTGAAATCACATTTTTCAAATCCTTTAGGGCTTCTCTTGCCTCGGCAATCCTTTGCGTACTTACGAATTCGAGCCCGTTTTGTATCAATTCTTTAGCGCGTCCAGTCTCGATACCGTTCGTTTCGAGAAATTCCACCCTTTTCCGTATTCTTTCCAAGGTTGATCGGATACCAGAATTCAAACGATTCTGAACCTCTATCTCACCCATCTTGATGGTTCTGAAAGCACGATCATAATCTCCTTCTTCGATTTCCTTTCGAGCCTGCGCGATGATTTTGTCAACAGGTGAAAAATCGATCCCAAGTTCCTCGTAGGTCGTCCTGAAGTCAAGGATCTTCCCAACCTGCAGTTCAAGATGTGAGTGGATAAGATTTTTGATCCTATCAAAGCAGGCGTTGAGTTCCTTAATCGTAGATGCATACTGCAATTCATCAAGCCATTTCCTCGCATGTGCGAGCATCTTCCTCTCTTCATCAACGCCTATTCCGTTTGATTCTGCGAGGAGCAGTAGTGATTGCACTTTGCCGAAATAGTCTGCAAGTTTCCTATTGACATATTGTTCAGCCTTATTCCATGCAGAAGTCACGCTTGAGAGCGCCTCTTTTAATCTCTTTTCAGCAATAAAATTTCTCGTTTTCTGTATTAAATTAATGATCTCCTCGTAATCCCTTTCCCCCCTCTCAAATAGACTCAAAAGGTCAGTAATCGACGATATGACTGCTTCGACTTTTTCGGCTTTTGTCCTCTCAGTCGCCTCGATGCTCTTTATTGCCAGACTGAGAGCCGTCTTGAAGTCTCGATTGGAAAAGGCTTCCTTTGCTTCCAAAAAAAATCGCTGAGCATCCGCTGACTGGGTATCGAATTCTCTGAGACTGGCGAGGGCCTTTTCTGCTTCATCTATTTTTTTCTCGGCCTCTTCGCGATTCCTCGCAGCTTCTCTTGCTTTCTGTTCAAGCTGTCTAGCAAGCTGAAGCTGACTGATGTAATCGCCAGGCAAATCCCTTCATCTCCACGTACGTGTCGATCTTCTGAGGTTCTGGGTGATTCGAATCGCTAAACTTATTGACCCTTTAATTCATTAATCTTTTGACTTGATTATCCAAAATTCGAAATGCTTTTCTCGTTACCAAATAGCCTCCGCACTAAAATCTCCATTTTTGATTGCTTGAGTACTCTGCTGAATCTTTTATTTCTTGATAAGGTCGACGAAGGCTACTCTTTCAAGTACAACATCTGCGAATTCTGTCGCGCTCAGCGTTGAAATTTCGCTTTCATCGATTCCGAATCGCCTCAGTTTCTCGATTGTCGGTTCAAGCACTGAATCATCGTGTGATAAACCCAAATCTCTGATAACTTCTTCAGGGTGGGGACAGTCTAGAAAAACGATTGCAATTCTCTGAGAACCCTTTGATATCCCCATCTTTTCGACTGCCTTTGCGAACTGTCTTTCGCCAGAAGCATAAATCAAAATCTCATTTGAAAGATTCGAGGAAATGTTCTCTCCACGCTCGAATGACCTGATCGCGTGAAGGGTGGCGGATAACAAGTGATCCCTACCGCATACGAGATCGGCATTCAGTGGGATACCTATCCCCCGCTCTAGGTTCTGGAGGGAAGCAATCAGTCTGTTTGGGTCGTCGACATGACCCCTCGCGCCTATGATCGTGATCTCCGTCACAAATGCATCGAATGCAACACCCTGTTAAAAACACTTCTCCGCCTCAGGAGGCATTTTTGGCAAGAGATTAATTTCTGCAATTTAGTGCATTGTCACTTTGATTGAGGGAAAACGTCTGCAATCAACTCCTATAGTATCGATAGAAAGAACCAGTAAACGAGTACATTGATCAATGTCAAAGGAAATCCCACTTTCGCAAATTCGACAAAAGAAAGAGTCTCTCCCCTCCTTTCTGCGTTCTGTATGATGATCACATTACTCGCGGCGCCGAGAATGAGGAGGTTTCCAGCAATCGTACTCCCAGCCGCGAGTGCCATTAAACCGTGCGTGGATATCCCAACTTCGGAAAGAAGGGGAAGATATAGGGCGACATAGGGAACGTTCGAGATAAATTGGCTCAATACGACACTGATCATTAGAATCACTGGAACCGAGGCGATATCGAAGCTCGATCCAACCAGCAGCGACTGAAAGAATCCAGACTGCCAAACACTTGCCATCAGCACGAACATCGAAGCAAAGAAAATAAGGGTGTACCAGTCAATGTTCTTCAAAATCTTCATCCGTTGGTCGCTGATTATAATTATCGGCAACATCGCCACGAGTGCTATGTAGGTCAGCCTGAATTCTCGGCCAAGGTCTGCAAAGGAAAGAGCAATTCTGACGACGACGAGAATGAAGATCAATGCCAGCGAAATCTTACATGCAAGGGCAAGGCGTGGGTCTGTCACTGGCGATTCGTCGTTATTTGACGTCTGTTTCTTGAATTCATCTCGATAGAACAGCTTCAAAACAATGTAGCAAATAAATAAATTGATGAGTGTGGGAACCGCTAGATAAGAAAAGAAAGTGACAAACGGACTCTCGATTCCTCCATTGATAGCGACGAGGAGATTCTGTGGGTTACCAATCGGACTCATGACGCTACCTGTTGTAACGGAGAAAGCGAGCGAAAGCAAGAGAAGCTTTGGGGACACATTGAATCGTGATGCAAAGTGAAGAACGAGTGGCGTGCCAATGATCGCAAGGGTATCGTTCATGAGAAAGGCGGAGAGTGTGCCAATAGTGAAAAGGATCAAGAGGATGAGTTGATCGACATTTTTCGCTCTCTTAAAAATTTTGTGTGCGAGATAAAAAAGATAACCACTCTCATAGAGGGCCTCACCGACAACAAACATTCCGAAAAGGAAGAGCATTACGTCGATATCGATTGAAAGGAGTGCGTCAATCGGACTTATCTGGCCTGTGAGAAGCACCGCAACCGCTCCGAAAAGCATAATCTGCCATATCTTTAGGCGAAATTTCCCGACCTGGCGTATCGCGATGAGGATGAAGACGACGAATAACACGATGACCGAGATGCTCAGGTCTGGGGCGTTCAGGGTCTCACCGGAGGGCGGTCGGATAGATTCGATTGGGTTAATAAATTGTTCTGCAGGAGTTGAAGTTGTTATAAAAAAGCTGTATTCGCATCAATATATCGCTGATAGTCCCGTTCGTGCCGATTTTCCTGGTATTGGGCGCCGGGTCTTTTTCCATATGATCGGCCAAAAAATAACAAATACTGTAAGAAAGTTTTATTTCCGCAAATTGATCTCCACAGCTCAGTCTTCCAAGATCAAGGTGTACTTGATGCGTTACGATAAGGTCACGGTAATCGCGCCTGCCACTCTTTCGAATATTGGGGCGGGTTTCGACATATTTGGTCTCGCTCTTGGTGAACCATATGATATTATCGAGGCACAACGTACGGTCAGAAAAGGTGTTTTGATCACCTCGATTAGCGGATCCGATAGCAAACACATCACCCCAGACCCTATGAGAAACTCAGCCGGTATCGCGGCAATGGAAGTTCTGAAGGCTGGGCGTGCTGATTTCGGTATCGAGTTGGTGATCAGAAAGGGAATCAGGCCAGGTAGTGGTATCGGGTCTTCGGGCGCATCTGCCGCTGGAGGTGCATTCGCGGCGAATCTTCTCCTGGAAAAACCCCTGCCTGCGGAGAAACTTGTCATCTGTGCGGCGAGAGCCGAGGAGGTGACTTCAGGCGGATTTCACGCAGACAACGTCGCACCAGCCATCCTAGGCGGATTCACAATTATCACTTCATACGACCCATTTGAGGTAGAGCGGGTCGATCCACCAGCCGATCTCGGTATTGCAATTGCTATGCCCGAAGTCTTCATTTCTACAAGGGAAGCGAGGAAAGTCATACCAGAGAAAGTGGAACTGAAGAAGCTCGTTTATCACGTCGGTCATGCGTCAGGTCTGGTGCTTGGAATGGTGAAGGGGGACATTGGGCTTATAGGTCGCAACGTAAGGGACAGCGTCATCGAACCTTCGAGAGCACATCTTATTCCGTATCTCCGCGAGGTTGAATCGGCTGCTCAGGAGGCAGGTGCATGCGCGGCATTTCTTAGCGGTTCGGGTCCATCTATTGCTGCTATGTTTGATGTGCAGAAGGTCAATGGCGGATCAATTGCCAACGCGATGAAGAAGGTTTATGAGACCAATGGTATCAGGTGCGACACATGGGTGACGAGGCCAGGATCTGGTTGCAGGAGGATCGAGTAAATGGTGTACGAGATCAGGTGCTGGGAATGCGGCGCCATTATCGAGGACCCTTATGCTGACAGTTGCATGAAATGCGGGGGTCTTCTCGACATCAAGGTTGATCTTTCTTCTTTAGAAAATATCGAACCATACACACTTAGGCGGAAACCATTTGGTGTTTGGCGGTATGCCGAATTCCTCCCTGTCGCGGAGGAGAAAGCAATCACCCTAAAAGAAGGCGGAACGCCACTCTATGACTGTCGGAATCTTGCCCAGATCGTGGGTATCAATCGACTGTATGTCAAGTATGAAGGCGCTAATCCGACGGGGTCCTTTAAAGACCGGGGGATGACTGTAGGCGTTACGAGGGCGGTGGAAATCGGGGCCAGGATCGTAGGATGCGCATCAACTGGCAACACATCAGCTTCTCTCGCAGCATACGCCGCTAAAGCAGGTCTCGATTGTGTCGTGATCCTCCCCGCGGGAAAAGTCGCCGCAGGAAAGCTTGCTCAGGCAGTTTTCTTCGGAGCAAAAGTTATCTCGATTGATGGTAGCTTCGATGACGCATTGCAAATCGCGAGAACGCTGGCTGCAGAGGGTTATATTTACTTACTTAACTCGATCAATCCTTTCAGACCAGAAGGACAAAAAACTGTCGCATTCGAAATCATTGACCAGCTCGATTTTCAAGTTCCCGATAGGATTATTCTTCCAGTTGGAAATGCCGGGAACATTTGGTCGGTTTATAAGGCGCTAGATGAATTACACAGCATCGGTTTGATCGACCGACTTCCAAAACTTATTGGCGTTCAAGCCAGTGGCGCAAAACCAATTGTTAATGCGTTTCGCGAGGGGCGGAAGGATTTCACGGCGGTCGAACATCCTGAGACGATCGCGACGGCGATCAGGATCGGGAATCCAGTCAGCGGGAAAAAGGCCTTGAAAGCGATTTATGAAACGGATGGTTACGCTATTGAAGTAACGGATGAGGAGATACTGGACGCGCAGCGAATTCTTGGCAAGGCCGAGGGTATAGGCGTCGAACCGGCGAGTGCCGCATCGATTGCCGGTCTTTTCAAAATGGCACATCTCAAAGAAATCGAAAAAGATGAGATTGTGGTCTGCATTTGTACAGGCAATGTGCTCAAAGATCCTGATACGATTATGAAATCTTTTGGTAAGATTGAACCTGTACCAGCAGATGTCGATCACGTGAAAAAGATCATTTCAGGGGTATCACACTCACTATGAAATGGGATTCGAGTATTTTGGTTTAGTCCAGCGATTTCTTGATACTTTCCATAGACAAATGATATTTAGCTACGAAACCTATTTTCATCAGGACCAAAATGAACGAAAACGAGCGCCGAATGAAATTTAAAACCTACATAAATGGCTTCGATGAAAATATCGACGGTGGCATTCCACAGGGGCATATCGTTCTTATTGCTGGCGAAACTGGCACGATGAAATCTTCCATCGCTTATTATATCCTTTTTATGAACGCAAAGCACGAAGGCGTCAACGGTCTGTATCTCTCTCTTGAACAGAGCAGGAGAAGCCTTCTCCGACAAATGGAAAAGATGGGATTGCGAGGTGAGACGAAGGGCTGCGTCGAGATTCTTGATATGGGAGAGTTACGGAAAAAGGCAGAAGGGCCTAATTGGTTTGATACTTTTCGATTTGCTGTCAATGAGATAAAGCGTAGAATGAATTATGAGTTATTGGTAATCGATTCCCTTGGCGCTCTCGAGATCATCTCGAATTTTACGAGACCCCGGGAAGATATGTTCAGACTGTTTGAATGGCTGAGATCTCTCGATATCACGACCCTTATTATTTCTGAAATGCCCGTGGGGCACTTCACTTGTTACGGGCCGCACGACGCGGATTTCCTGGCCGACGGGATCATTCATCTCAGGATGACTGAGGAAAAAGAAGGAGAGGTATTGAGGAAGATAAGATGCGTTAAAATGAGAGAAGCCGATCATGTGACAAGCTACTTTTCGCTTCTTAAGAAGGGTGATCAGTTTAGTGTCACCCGTGCGATGATCGATTTTTAAAAATCCGTTAACTTTCGTTGTCCTTCTATTGTCGTCTCCCTTTCAACACGCAATTCTTTTGACGGCGCTATCAGTCCTGGTTTTCCGGCCGGCTCTACCTGTGCTTTGATGCTACGGGCGAGTGCCTCACCTATCCGTGGTACGCGCGCAATTGCATGAAGCTCTGCATTCCTCAGATCGTCGAGTGTCTTGAAGCCGCTATTGAAAAGCATTCTTGCCCTCACCCTCCCGACACCCCGCAACTTCACGAGATCAAGGAGCTCCTTTCTCACCCCATACCTTACCCTGGTGACAAGATCATTTAGCGCAGGGTACGCCTCTCTGTTAAAGATATTCGCGAGTTCCCTCATCGAATATAAGAGCCATTCAGCGATCTCAACTTTGTTCCTGAGGTCACCTGGTCCCATATTGTATTTCTCGAGGATTTCCTCCTCGCCAACCTCCTCGACCCACTCCTCAAGGGCGCACGCAGTTTTGAGTTCTGATAGATAGAATTCATACTCGGTCAGATCTTCTGGCGGAGGGATCAAGAGTTCATTTTTTCTCAGTGAATAGATCTCCTCAATTGCTTCATATTCTCCCCGTTTGAGGTACATATGCCTCATATCGGGCGTCGAGCAAATTGCATGTAGGAGTCCAAAATCAGACGCCCCCACCTTATATGCTTTCAACGCGTCTCTTAGTCTCACCGCTGTTAATGGGTCGATGTAAAGATCGGAGACCCTCCTCCCAAAAAAGGTCGGGAGAATTCCCCCGTTTACCCTTATCATCCCTTCTTTTTCGAGAAAATCAATGATTCTCTCCGCCGCGTCGCTCAAACCTTCAATGCTCACCTGATGCGCGAAAAATGTCATGCTGAAGAAACTCATCAGGGTCTCCATCGAATTCGCAACGCCCGTCGCGATCGCCGCGAGGATATGACTGCGCAGAACGGATTCATTGCCGAGTTTTGAAAAGATTTCCTCGGGTTCGCCAAGAAGATAATTCTCCATCAGAAAACTCATTTCGCCTTCATTGCGTGCAATAAGCACCGCCTCACCGTACGGATCGAATCTCGGTCTTCCAGCACGCCCACACATCTGCTTGATTTCTAACACAGGTATGGAAACGTTGCCGACGTCGGATTCGTAGCGGTAGACATCCCTGATGACGACCATTCTGGCCGGCAGATTGATCCCTGCAGCGAGAGTCGGAGTCGCGACGATGCACTTAATCGTGCCGTTCCTGAAGCTCTTCTCGACAAGCTTCCTCTGCTCATTCGTCAAACCAGCGTGATGAAAGGCGATGCCCTTCTTCATGCAGCTCTTCAGCCGCTTGCCGACCGACGTTGGCTCATCTTCGTCGATGAGGTCATCTAGACCATCGATTTCCACACGATCTTTTATGATCTCTTTCATTTTCGGAGCATATCGGACAGCAAGGGATTCTGCGGACTTCCGTGTATTGACGAAAATGAGACACTGGCCACCAGTGAGGATCGCGTCAGAGATTAGGCTCCAAATGATATCCCCACGATCTCTTATCTCCCTCACTGTGTTGTCGGTGAATTTAATGATCCCTCCGCAGAGAACACCCTCTTTTAATGGCACCGGTCTCCAATTGCTAGAGATGTGAATCGCGTTTAACCAATCGGCGAGTTCCTTCGAGTTTTTGATAGTCGCGGAGAGGGCAATGATTTGTATGTTTGGGTTGAATAATCGGAAGCGGGCAAGCGTGATCTCGAGGGTCGGTCCACGCTCAGGATCGTGGATGAGGTGGATTTCATCGGCCACAACAAGCGAGATTCTTTCGAGCCATCGACTTCTATGGCGAAGTAAGGAATCCGCTTTTTCAGATGTCGCAACGATAATATCAAATCTTTCGAGCTCGGGATCAGGCGTATCAAAGTCGCCCACGGACATTTCCACTCTAATTCCCAGTTCCTCGAACTTCTTCAGGTCTTCGTATTTCTCTGTTGCGAGTGCTCTAAGCGGAACGATGTAAAGGACTTTTCCGCCACGCTCCAATACATGCTTGAGTGCCGCGAGATAGGCGACCAGGGATTTTCCACTGGCAGTCGGAACTGCGAGCACGAGACTCTTGCCTGCCAGCGCGTAGGGGAGCGCCTCCGCTTGCGGTGGATATAAATTGACGATCCCGTCCTTTTTCAAGACTTTGACGACATCATCGGGAATTCCGAGCTTTTCCAACGTCATTTTTCTTTTCTCCATCACCTAAAGGATTATATTGAGAAATGGCCACACCCGCTATAATAAGTATGGCAAATAGGGCGGTTTTCAAAGTGACCGTTTCCCCGAGCATCGGAATCGATATCATTGTCGAGAACAAGGGTATCAGATAAAGGAAATAGGAGATCGAGCTCAGACTTTGTTCCTTTAATACCTGATAGTATAGGAGAAACGCGATGCAACCTGGGAAAAGCGCGAGAAAGAGGATGATGAGAACGATATCTGGAGGAATCGCCACACCATTATTCTCCTCCAATGGAATTGCAAGAGATAGGATCAAGGAACCTGTAATGAGGCTCCAACAGTTGACGATCGCTGGTTCATTTGTTGCCAATTCTTTCTTTGCGAGAACGCCGGAGAATGAATAAGAGACGGCGGAGGTAAGCACGAGCAAATTCCCGATCATTGCTCCATGCTCGAGACCATTGTCCTCGCCCCTTACTAACAGGATCGTTCCAATGAGAGCTAAAATAAGACCAGCGACTTTGCGCGGCGTTAATTTATCGCCGAGTATGAGCACCGCAAGCACGATCGTAAATGCAGGTCCAGATGCCTGAATGATGGACGAGAGGCTTGCGGTCGTATACTGCAACCCCAGATTGAGTGCGGCATTTGGAAGTGCGATGCCAATAAATCCAAGTAATGTGAGCTTCTTCCAGTTATCGGAGAACTTCTGTATAGTCTCCTTTTTCCCACGTATCGTGACAACGATAAGGAACATGAAAGATGCCGCGACCAGGTAGCGTATCGCGGCGAGTGTGATGGGCGGGAGATAACCAATACATAATTTTAACAGCGGGAATGAAGACGACCACATGAGAACTGCTGCGAGTAAGGCAAGGGCACTTGATTTTTTCCCCATCATTTGGTCAGGTGAATCGACTTTGGATACTTAATGACGTCCCCTGTCATCAATGTCTTTTCCATTAAATTGAATATCTGGATCACGATCAAAAGTCAAAAACTTGGGGAAATGCTTAATTAGTGGTAACAGATATGAGTGAAACGAGTCAAGTGGATATGACAGACGAGAGACCTGTTGAAGAACTCCCTGATGTTGACGAATGGATCAAGACGCAGAATTTCACGACGACAGCCGACATCAAGATCCCGGAAAAGCTCGCCGATCAGGTTATCGGGCAGGATGCGGCCGTCGAGGTGATCAAGAAAGCAGCCGAGCAGAAGCGCCACGTCATGCTGATCGGTGATCCAGGTACGGGGAAAAGCATGCTGGCCCGGTCAATGACTGAATTCCTCCCAAAGGGTGAACTTCAGGACGTCATCGCCTATCACAACCCAGAAGATCCAAATGAACCCAAGATCAGGGTTGTCCCTGCCGGAAAAGGAAAAGAAATTGTCGCAGCGCAGAAGCGGGAAGCGATGCAGCGGAGGCAGCAGAAGGCATCAATGGTGACTGGAATCGTTTTCATGATCATCATCCTCACAGTTATCCTTTATATCCAGTCAGGGATGCATGATCCTGGTATCATTCTCATTGGGATTGTGGCAGCTGCCATCATCTTCTTTGCTATGAGGTATTCTGGCACGAGGCAGGAGAATATCATGGTGCCGAAACTCCTCATATCTCATGAAGAGGGGGAGATGCCACCGTTTATCGATGCAACGGGAGCACATGCTGGCGCGTTGCTCGGCGATGTCAAACACGACCCCTTCCAGAGCGGTGGTCTTGAGACACCCGCGCATGAGAGACTCGAGGTCGGTGCGATCCACAAGGCGTCCAAGGGCGTTCTTTTTATCGACGAAATCAACATGCTGAGGATTGAGTCCCAGCAGAGCCTGCTCACAGCGCTCCAGGAGGGGAAGTTCCCGATCACTGGTCAGAGCGAGAGAAGTTCTGGTGCGATGGTGAAGAGCGAGCCTGTTCCATGTGATTTCATTCTTGTGTGTGCTGGTAACCTCGATGCCGTCCAAGGAATGCATCCAGCGTTGCGGTCGAGGATTCGTGGGTACGGTTACGAGGTCTATATGAAGTCGACGATGGACGACACAAACGAGAACAGACAAAAGCTCATCAGGTTCGTGGCACAGGAGGTCGCGAAGGACAAGAAGATTCCCCACTTCGACAAGAGCGCTGTTGCAGAAATTATTAAAGAGGCACAGCGCCGGGCTGGAAGGCGTGGACAACTGACCCTCAGGTTGAGAGAGCTAGGGGGGTTGATCAGGGTCGCTGGTGACATCGCGCGAGAGGAAAACAAGCCGATTGTAACGGCCGATCACGTCATAAGGGCAAAGAAAATTGCGAGAAGCCTTGAGCAGCAAGTCGCGGATCGCTACATTGAGATCCGAAAGATGTACAAGACCTTCGTGACGGAAGGGTCTGCGGTCGGCGTTGTCAACGGGCTCGCCGCGCTCAACACTGAGTCAAGCATGGCTGAATATTCTGGTGTCGTACTCCCAATCGTTGCTGAAGTGACTCCAGCACAGACCAAAAACGGTGGGAAGATCATCGCAACTGGCCGGCTTGGTGAAATTGCCAGGGAAGCAGTGCAGAATGTCTCGGCACTCATAAAGAAGTATACAGGCGAAGACATCAGCAACCATGACGTGCACGTTCAGTTCGTCGGATCGTACGATGGTGTTGAGGGTGACAGCGCCTCGATTTCCGTCGCAACGGCGGTCATTTCAGCCTTCGAGGACGTACCTGTTGATCAGTCCGTTGCAATGACTGGAAGTCTCAGCGTGAGAGGCAAAGTCTTGCCTGTTGGCGGGGTGACCGCGAAAATTGAGGCGGCAGCAGAAGCTGGGATAAAGAAGGTTCTTATTCCTAAGGAGAACATGAAGGACGTTGTACTCGAAGAAAGGTACGTCGGCAAAATCGAAATTGTGCCAGTGGAAAACCTGAGTGAAGTGCTAAGCCACGCGCTTGTTGGTGGCACGAAGAAGGAAGGTCTGTTGAGGAAGCTCGCTTCAATGGTAGAAAGCGCGACTGTGCCTGGCACTGGAAGACCTACGACCCAGTAATTTTTTTCAATATATTTTATATCGATTTGCTAGAAAATTTGAATATCCGGTGCATCATTTCGTTATTGCTGGGAGAGGAGATCTGTGGACAGCGATGATTTCAACAGCTTGATCATAGGACGTTTTCAACCATTTCATAAGGGACATCTAGAGGTTATTAAGACAATTGCAAGAGAATCTGACTATGTTACCATTGGTATAGGCAGTGCTCAGTATTCCCACACCTTCGAAAATCCTTTCACTGCGGGAGAGCGCCATCTCATGATTTCGAGGGCACTCAGAGATGAGGGAATTGAAAGGTATTTCCTTGTCCCGATCGTGGATATTAATAGATACGCTGTGTGGGTTGCACACGTCGTTTCGATGGTTCCGCCATTTAGGGCCGTATACACGAATAATCCGCTCACCAAACGTCTCTTTCAGGAGGCAGGATTCGAGGTGAGGGCCGCGCCGCTTTTTAACATTGAACTTTATTCCGGAACAGAGATCAGGAAGCGGATGTTGGCGGATCAGGAATGGAAACACCTCGTTCCTCCTGCTGTTGCGGATGTCATCGAGGAGATCAGGGGCGTTGAGAGAATCAAGGATCTCATGAAGGGCTTGCATTAGGGTTTCTTATGGGGCTCGGGGAAGAGCTTGGATGTAGACTAAGAAAAAAGGGGAAAACGATTGCCGTTGCGGAGTCGATGACAGGGGGACTCGTTGCGAGTCTCATTACCGATGTGCCTGGGAGTTCCGATTATTTTGTTGGTGGCGTTGTCGCCTATAGCAACGAGATGAAAACTAAGCTGCTAGGCGTCAAGCCGTCGACCCTTGAAAAGTTCGGCGCTGTTAGCGAACAAACCGCGATGGAAATGGCAAAGGGCGTCCGAGAAATTACTGGTGCTGGTATCGGTTCATCGCTCACCGGCATCGCAGGGCCAGGCGGTGGCACAGACAAAAAACCGGTTGGTCTTGTATACTGTGCTGTCGATCTTGGCGACGATATAGGGGAGGTAAGAAAGGCAATCATCGAAGGCAATCGATTAGAGGTGAAAAGAAGGGCGGCCGAACTCCTTATCCGCATGGTAATTGAATGCTTGGAAAGAATCGGGTAATGCGGAAGACTGGTGCTCGAGGATCGTTCTTGTCTTGTGGCGTTTGAGAACTTGCTATGAGAGAGTTATTGCGCGAACCAATGATTGTAGAAGAGATTAATGGCAGTTTGAAATTATAATATCATCGTGATATTTATTTCATTATGAGTTTACTTAAGCAACTGGATCAATAGGTGTTTGGCAGCTAGAACGATAAATTCTCTTTCTAGATGCAAAGACCAACTTCAATATCAATATCATCACCTCCATCGGAGAATTCCCATCGACGAAAAATCGTGGAGCATTGTGCAATTCGCATAGGGGATCGCAAACATCCACGAATTGATTTTAAAGAATATGTGATGGATGGCGAGAAAACTAACCCATGTCTTTCGTAGAAGTAATGGAGGTAGCGATAAAAGGGTGGCCATTGAAGTCGTAGCTGAAAAACGCTGTCGTGGACTGATGTTCATCATCTTTGAAAGGAGATTTTATTCTCTACCACTTGCCGGGAAAATTTCTGCCCTGAGATTTCATTCGGGAATGCACCTAATTTTGTCATTCAATCACAATAGGGGTTTTCAATATTCGCCAACTGGCCAATAGATAATTTTAAGATGGCGTTAAGGGGGTTCTTTGGAAAAATCAATCTTGAATTTCTCAGGACCGATATAAATGACATGAAAATGGAGATTAGGGGCCCATGATCTCCGAGTAGATACTTTTGAGAGTATGTCTGGGGTCTAATTTTAATGACTATTTATAGAATTTCAATCGAGTAATCCGACAATCCTTTGACCAACACGGACAGAAAATTCTTTAAGCCTGCACTCGAATACATTTCCAGTCAGGTGTAGGGAATGGGTGCACTCGTTAAGAGAATACCTACTGGTGTAGCTGATTTTGATTCAATCATCAAAGGCGGCTTTCCTGCCGGTTCTGTTGTCCTTTTGTTAGGGGAGCTCGGAGCTGGTCAGCAGGAATTTGCATTGACCTCTGCCGCCAAACTCGCCCTCGTCAAAGAATACCCTGAGACAGCTAATTTTTTCCTCGGCCGAAACGTCGATACCCGGGATTTGCCGGACCGATTATGTTATGTAACCTTCTCCCGATCGCGCGAGGAAATTCTCCAAGAAATTGCCGTCTCCTTCAACGTGGACTTCTACAACGCATTTGCGAAGCATGTCATTTTTAAAGACTTCTCTGGTGCTTATTTCAGGCATACGTTGGTCCCAGCGACATGGGCAGGCGAAGAAGCGTCCCTGTTCAAGAGCCAGGTGGAGGACAATCTGCTTGAGGGGTTAGTGAACTTTCTCGATGAAAACGCGCCAAATAGTCTCGTAATAATCGATTCAATCACCGATCTTGCTGTCAACGCGAAGATTGAGATCGCGGATTTGGTCTCAGTTCTACGCGGGATGCAGAGGGTCTCGAAGAAATGGGGAGGGATCATTTACCTGATTCTCACTCAGGATATACTGGATCAGCGCAAACAAAAGATGATCATGGATAGCGTTGATGGGGCGCTCGTGTTTGAATGGAGTAAATTCAGTCATTCCTCGAAGAGACAGCGATACCTGTATGTTGAGAAATTCATGAGTATTCTTCCTCACCTGGATAAGGAAAGGATCGCGCGATTTGCGACCGTCGTGACCGCCCAGAGCGGTTTGGTTGTCATCGATACGGAGCGGGTAGGGTGATCACTTGGTTCAAGATGAAAGGGTGAAGACTGGAATAAATGGCCTCGATGAAATGCTCAACGGCGGATTTCCGCGCGCTCACACGATTGTCGTCATGGGTTCGTTTGGGACAGGAAAGACGACGTTCTGCCTTCAATTCCTAAACGAGGGGTTGAAAAATGGGGAAAAGGGCATCTATATCACACTCGAGGAAGATGAACAGTCGATTATTGAAGATGCAAAATCGTTTGGATGGGATCTGAAACCGGCGATTGACTCAAGGAATCTCGTCGTTGTGAAGCTGGAGCCAACAGATGCGAAGACGACGATCTCGAGGATTAAGAGCGAGCTCCCTGACTTCATAAAGTCCTTCGGTGCGCGAAGGATCGTCATCGATTCAATTTCCTTGCTAAATATGCTGTTCGAATCGGAGCATGAGAAGCGCACGAACCTCTTTAACCTCGCCCAGATGATAAAAAAGACTGGAGCGACATGTGTCATGACAGCAGAAGTCAAGGACAATAACCCTCTCGCATCGCGGGACGGTCTCATAGAATACACGGCAGATGGTGTAATCTCGCTTCAGTATGAAGAATCTCCAGATAAGGGCGAAATAAGGCTGACCCTGAGAGTTCTCAAAATGAGGAGGATCAATCATTCAAGGCGGGTGAAGCCCTATTCGATCACAAACAGGGGCATCGAGGTTCACGCTGGCGCGGAGGTCTTTTGATACCTCATCGATAAATTTCTTTGAGCACTGAGTCCTTTATTTTCGTTTTTTGCACGAGCGCCCGTATCAATGGAAGGTTTGCAAGTTTCGAGAGCGTGGCAAGGCCACCTCTCATCCCATGAACACTCAGAAGATAGCGGTCTTCCGCTCCCATTCGATACTTGAATTCCTCTGCTCCTTTTGCGAAGTCCAAATACTTCTTTCCCTTGAGTTTCAGATCCTTCATCGCGAGATATGTCACAATATTACCTGGAGAATAGTCGAGATATTCGTCATTCACCCCGACCCTGTATGCACGCACACAGGCCCTATCGTCAAAACAAAGGAGCTGAGCTGCCACCTCGTCATCGATGATCAAATTATAGCATACTCCGCTTCCAGCCGCAGCCATTTTCATTGATATTCTCAAAAGAAAGTCGGCAGCGTGTTCATCGGAGAAAATGCTGCCTCCTTTCTTCTCCCATCTTTTCCTGTGTAATTTGATGTATGTATTGATTGACTCTTTGATTTGATCCGGGCTTTCTGCTATCTCAAATTGCATTCTGTTCTCATTTTTAAGAATTGACATCATCTTTCTGATCGCTCTCCGCGTCCGTTTGCCAATAAGCTCAATCGGATCGTCGGCCAGATAGATTCTAGTAAATGGACATGGTGTTGTAAGAATATCGTTAGTCTTCCATTTTGATGGAAGCAGCTGACAAAGACTCCTTGAAAAAACGGTATTTCTCATATTGGCAAGCTCGAGAAGGTGCCAATCTAATTCATCGATCATTCCGACTGTCTCGATAGCTGTCTTCTCATCAGAAACGCGTCTGAGGACATCGAGGTCATAGAGTTCGATCGCAGATCTTTGGTTGCCGATTAACCAAAGTTTGTCTAAACTCATGTTCATGACCCTTATCTTTGAAGCGACAAACGGGAGTATGATCTTGATCTGTCCGTTCTCTCTTAGCACGGTAATGTGAGGTGCTGCGAAGTGCTTGAAACATTCAAGCCAAGTAATAGACCATTCAAATGATGTGAAGATTGAACCGCGACAAGACTCTCTGAGAGATTCCCAGTCATCCTGGAGATCAATGATTTCTTCGATTCTCGAGAGGGTTTCTATTTGTTTCATTCCCAGCACCTTGACATTTGAAGATTGTGCCAATCAACGGCCGATTATCACGATCGAATTTTCGCGATGAATCGAAGCGCTCTAACGGGGGAGGTGAATGGGTTCTTGGAAAATTCTTTCCAGTAGCTTCTCAGCCGGACAAATTTCTGAATTCTTTCAATCATTTTCACGATCTCTTCTGCGGGCGCTTCCGAAAAGTTCCGCTCATAAATTGCTCGGACGAGTACATCGGATCGTTTATCCCATTCTAGTAGGGAATCTGGCTCTTTAAACCCTTTTTCCTTAGCGACCTCGAACATTTCTGTCCCTGGGTATGGCATGTACACCTTGAACTCGACACCGTCCGCTCGGATTTTCTTGAGGAATTTTTCAGTCGCCTTTAGCTCACTTCTCGTCTCATATGGTAGTCCAAGCATGATGAATGCAAAAGCATCCATCCCAGCTCTTTGTACCATTTCAAACGCTTCCCTGATCTTATCGATGGTGACCCCCTTTTTCATGAGATCGAGAATGCGCTGCGAACCTGATTCAACGCCGATGAGTACCTGTCTGCATCCTGCCTCCTTCATTTCCTTCAGAATATCAGGGTCCAAATCCTTAGCTCTGGCTCCACAATTCCATATGATGTCGAGCCCTCTTTTCTTCACAATTTTGCAAAATTCGTAAATCCTCTGCTTGTCTTTTACGAAGAGATCGTCCTCGAAACTGAACGCATCAATACTCGGCTCAATCCGAATGATCTTCTCGATTTCTTCGACAATTCGCCCAGCACTTTTTCCGCACCACGCGTACCCCCACATAGCCTTGGTGTAACAGAATGTGCATGAATTTGGACATCCCCTGCTTGTTGACATTGGAATCGAATTTCTGCCATAGAATGGGGCAATGTACTTCCTGAGATCTCCTAGCCCTTCCCACATCGGTAAAGGCAAGTCATCGAGTCTCAAAATTCTTTTTCTCGCCCTTGTCATAGTAAGTCTGCCGTCGCGAAGAAAAGCAATGCCGTCTACCTGCGTGAAATCCGCATTCCTTTCCAGCGATCTACATAAATCGAGCATCGTTTCTTCGCCCTCCCCTATGACAACAAAATCGACTGGCGCATCCTTCAAGCACAATCCAGGAAGCGATGTCGGTCCAGGACCTCCCCATACAACAGTCGCACCGCTTTCTTTAGCCCAGCGACTGACGGTAATGGCCCTTGAGATAGAGGAGCTTATTGTCACGGTAATACCAACAATCTGAGGCCCATAATGGTCAAGAGCAGCCCTGTGATTTGCGTCGAGCGGCTCTCCGCACCAGTCAAAAAGATTGACATCGAAAGAGTTGTCGCGCAAATATGCCCCAATATGCAAAATCCCCAACGGCGGGCTAATCCCAACCATCTTCTCTTCTGGTCCAAATCCTACATTTATTAATGCGATCTTAAGTGACATTTTCCCTCAGCTCTTCAATTACTCTGAAATACGATTCCAAATAACGCTCAGGCGTATGATACAGTTCGTAGCGTCTTAACGCATTCGCAGACATCTGGGATCTCAGTTTTTCATCGTTTTCAATTCTTCTGAGAGCGTCTTTGATCTTTTCAACAGTCGGCTCACAGACTATACCACATTCAGGATCTGTAACTAGTTCTGGTAATCCACCTCTGTTGCTTACAACGAGCGGTTTCCCCATAGATAATGCTTCGATGCATGAAAGTGGAGAATTCTCAACACAAATCGAGGGGGAGACAAAGCACGTCGCGGACTCGAGTTCTTCTATTAGCTCCGATCGCGAAAGGTAACCAAGGTATTTCACACGGCCTTTCGTTTCAGACGCTTTTCTAAGCACAAGTTTTTCCAAATGACCTTTTCCCGCTACATGAAGGTCTGAGTCAAGACCACCGCCGCAAAAACACTCCAGCAATAAATGTAATCCCTTGTGCTTTTCCAGGACTGAGGCAAATAGGAAAAAAGGGGCTCCGTCCGATATCTCTGATGTTCTGCAAGTATTCCTTGGAGCGAAATTGGGAAGAACGGTTGGATCGATCCCCATGTGCTTTTTCAAGACTCCGCCCATGTACCTAGAAGGCGCGAGGATAATATCGATTTTCGTGAGTGCGTTCCTGTATTCCTGATCTCTCCAAAATTGGTATGGTCTCAAGGACTTAGCTGAACACTTCATGCACGATGCCTTCTCGCAAATGAATCTCCCAGCATTCATTAAATCATTTCTCTGACATATGAGCCAGTGGTCGTGTGCAGTGTAGATTTTCATCTTATTTGGGATCGTCAGGATCTTATAGCCGAGGAGAGAAATGTTGTGGAAGTGTACCCACTCTGGATCTATCTCAGTCATGATATGACGGAGCGTTCTTTCAACAGCACCGTTTCTCCCCGTGAGATAAGTAGCAACGGTTGAGATGACTGGATAGTTTGTTTGGATCGAATGCAGATGGACAAGATCGCCTTGATGTCGCTCGCGAATCCTGCCCTGTTTGAACGCATACGCATCAATGCTGTGAAGAACATGCACCTCGTGACCCCTTTTTGCGAGCTCCTCTGCGAGGTACTTCACATGGACGGCATCCCCGCCGATATGAAAGGGCGGATAGAATGTTGAAACCATCAGAATTTTTCTTGTCTCCATCGTCTCCGATCCTCGTCTCTAGTGAGCATCTTTCATCCCGTGAATTAAATAATTATCTGCTATTTTCAACGCATATGCAAGGGCGAGCTGCATGTCCTTAGGGTTCTTTAGGACATGTTGTATATTAGAAATCCACCAATTCGGATTGAAGTAGAGGGCTCTGTATGCCATCTTCCGTACTTTGTTGAGATCTGCTGGTGAAAGACTTTCTGTGCCGACAACAGCATCGTCCTGATAAAGCAATCTAAAATCAAATTCGCGAGGGTATTCTTTTTTCATCTGTTCAAACAACTTTGTCCCTGGATATGGTACGGCGACATTGAATTGTGCACTCGTTGGCAAAGTCTCATCGATAAATCTGAATGTCTCACCGATCGTTTCCCAATCCTCCCCGGGAAGACCTAATATGAAGCTGCAAAATGTCTTAATCCCCGCCTCTTTTGCCCACCTGATCGCATTCTTTCCTTGTTCGACCTTCAAATTCTTGTCACAATAATCGAGGATTTTCTGGCTCCCCGATTCAATGCCATAGGAGATCCCAGTGCAACCAGCCTTTCTCATGAGGAAAAGGAGATCGCGGTCAACGAGATGCGCCCTCGTGTTGCAATACCATTGGAAATCGAGATCCTCCTCTATCAGGATCTTGCAGATCTTTTCCACTCTTTTCCTGTCGAGCGTGAAAGTCTCATCGAAGAAGGAGACAGTTCGAATTTTGTACCTTTGTTTGAGAAATCTCAGTTCTTCCAGTATTTTCTCGGCAGACCTTGGCTTCCAAGCTGTACCAGCAACAGTACAGAACGAGCATTTGAAGGGGCATCCCTTGCTCGTGTACATGATTGTAAACGGCTTACCCGCGGGTGCGGTGACATAGTAAGGTTTGAAACTTGGTAAGAGATCATAGGCAGGTAGTGGAAGTGAATCATAATCGTGCAGAGGAAAGGCGTCGTCGGTAACCCTGATCTCCTCATCATTACGATAGGCAATACCCCTCACGGCAGCGAGATCCACTCCGGAGGAAATCGCATCGAGAACGGCAGGTGTTGTGACCTCATACTCGTGCCGGACATATATATCGAGATTCGGCGCATTAGTCATCACTGTTTCAGGCATTGTTCTCAATGTCCAGCATATACCAATAGTCTTGATTCGCGCATCGAAGGATTTGGCAATTCCAGCGGTCTTCATGTCCCAATCAAAAGTCGTCGGCGTGAATCGAAATACGACTACGTCAGGACTAATTCTCTTCAGGTCTGAAGCAAATCTGTCATAGGAAAGATTGAAACCATTCAAATCAGCAAGGTAGACGAGATACCCCCGTTGCAGCAGATCTGCGGCGATTTGAAGTAAACTGTAGGGTTCTAAGACGGAGTATCTTTCTGTAATCTCACATCGCTCTTCTCTAATCACTGGGACACCGTTAAATCGTGGTGGATTTACGAGTAGGACTTTCACTCCACCACCCCGATCACTCTCTTGTACATTTCCGCTGTTTCGTTCGCCATCCTCTTCGCAGAAAATTCAATGACGGCCCTATATCTTCCTTTTCTTGCGAGTTCCGAGGCTTTTTCCCTCGAATGGATGACTTGGAATATTTTTTGGGCTAGCGTGGCAGGATCACCCGGTTCGACTAAGAAACCATTAACACCGTCTTCGATCATTTCCGGGAGGCCGCCAACATTGGTAGCTACCACTGGGACGCCGCAAGACATTGCTTCCAAAATCGTTAACGGAAAACTTTCGGAGTAACTAGGTAGTGTGAACACTGACGCAAGAGGGTACAAAAATGGGATCTTATAGTGCGGGACCTTTCCCAGGAAGGTATATTTTGAGCCAGGAATGTTATTCCTTATGAGTCGTTTCCTCCAAGGTTCAAAACTCCCAGCACCTGCAAGTACCAGGTGCGCATCAATTTCCTGAATTATCTTCGCAAAGGAATCAATGAGTACATCGAGTCCCTTCAAAGCAAGCATTCTTCCGATGAATAGAATGATGTTCTCGTGGCCCTCCAGCATTGGAAAATAGCTATAACACTCTCTTTCATCTCTTGGTCTAAAGAGATCCGTGTCGATACCGTTATGAATGACCTCGAAACGTTTGGGCTTTCCAAATGAAACCTCAAACAGTTTCTGAATGTAATTAGAAACGAAAATCAGATTTTCGCATCGCCCTATATACATTCGTTCCGCGGCAAGGAGTGCAGGCGAAAATAGGGCTGTCATTTTCTCCGAACGTTCCATCTCTTTTAGACTGAGATGCGAAGATGATGTCCCCATCATCTGCGATCTTAAAGTGGTATGAACGGTTGTCACAGAGGGTATACCAACTTTGAAAAACTTAAGTAGAAGATCGGGCATCTGGGCGTGGTTCGCGTGAAGGATGTCGAACTTTCCTTCTTTCTGCAGCATTCTGAATTTTCTCATGAGGTTAAATTGGAATTGACTATTGTAAATGAATGTGTCACTAGCTGACCCAATTATGTGCACCTTTGCGCGTTCAAAGACTTCTTTTTGCTTCAAGCTTTCAATTTCTTTCGAAGGCCGAAGTGTGATGACATGAACCTCGAACTCTTCCGGCAAATTCTTTGCAAGTAGAGCTGCATAGGTGCCAACGCCTCCCCAATCCGACAAAAATTCGGGGGTAGTGATCGCGACTCTCATACTTATCCTTTCAGCAATTGCCTACTGAGTATTCAACGCACTTCCACAGTGATAGCTTTTTTCTTTGTTTCAGACGTCTTGGCAATTTTGCTTCCCATGCTAGCAAATCGTCTTTGAATGAGTTTCTTGAAGATTGCAAAACCAGCAACGGTAGGGATAAGTTTCGAATTGCCCGCCCGGGGTAGATAATTTATGGGAACCTCCCCTATTCTAAATCCTCTTTTTGAGCATTCAGCGAACATCTCTGCCTCTAGGTCAAAATGGGTCGAATCGAGATCCATTTGCCTGAGAGCCTGTGTGCTAAAACCCCACATGCCCGTGCAGAGATCTGTCGTTTTTTTCTGATAAATAATCGATGCGATTAAACTGAGCATGAGATTGCCTAGGTAATTCAATCTCCTCATCGCATTCTTCTCAATTCTTCCGAGAAATCTTGAACCCATTACGACATCATATCCTCTGCGAAGCGCTTCAAGGACCTTTATAAGATCAGATGCAAGATAAGTGCCATCACCGTCCATCATCATGATATATCGTGAGCCAAGGAGTGTTAGAAGTGTGTGAAGCTTTGAATCAACATCGGAACTCAACGAAAGGGCTTGTATGACCACCTCCTGAGGGTTTCCTAACGCAAAGATCTGTCGCATTCCATTTCCTTTACCGTTGCCGTTCTGGACAAAAACTCTCGCTCCCTTTCGTTTCGCAATCTCGGTGGTCTTATCCGTTGATCCGCCGTCAACGACGATGATCTCAAGCTGCAAGTCTGTAAGTTGATCTCTTATTTCCAAAAGTCCATCAATGACGTTGCCTATGCGACACTCTTCATTGAGAGTTGGGATAATAACGACAACTTTCTCCATCTTTCACTCCTCTCCCAGTTTTGAGATCGATCCCAGAGGAGTTACTCCGAATATCCACTAATATGTCGCTTCTCGTATCCGTCCCCCCTGAAGAGTCTTCATCCAATTAATCGATCTTTCTTTCTCAATTTGCTCCAGAAAAACCCAAGTTTTCCAAGAGGCAAATTTCAGTTACTTATGTGCTACACAATATTAATAAACTTTTCCCATCTTTTTGAAAGTAATATAGTTAGAGGGTCATCGAACGATCCTTTCCGCAGCATTCGCACTGGATTTTTCCTAGGGAATTGAAAATGAAAGGGGCTATTGCAATTCCACAATATTTCTCATAAAAAGCCCTTTTTGCTGATCGCGATAGCGATCAAAATCGAGAGAAAGAGAATAATTGGATATGTAATGAATAGGGATATGGAAGTCAGCGTAGGAGCATGTTGCACACTCATTCCGAAAAATAATATCGTTTGGACGGTGCCCATCAACATAAATGCTGATACCATGACGAGTGCAATATGCCGTTGTTTCGGCGGGTAGCTGATGGAGTTGGTGTCTCGATACGCCTTTTTTAAGACGAGAAAGATAAAAGGCAGCACCAGTATGAATAATAATAACTCTGTTCTCATATTCAGCAGTGTGTTGAAATTGTTGATTGAGAAATATTGCGTGGAAAATGGGAATAAGGGGTAGAAATGTCCAAAGATCCAATCCCCTAAAAGATGAAGTCCTGATGCTACGATTGTGATGGACAAGAGGATCCGATCGATTCCTACCAGTTTCCATATTAGTAAAGTAATAATGGCTACAGAAAGGCTGAGACCGAGGAGACTATGAGTCAGAATCCGAAGTTCACCGATGTGCAAGAAATCTGGAAAGACGGAGAAGAAGAAGAGAAATGCGAGAACTTGAATCCGGTTCACACTTCTCTTGGAGGCTATAGCCTCGATGACCGGTAAAACCGCAAGAGCTGAAAGAGCTAAATGGCCGGGGAGCCACATTGATAGTTGGTATTGGGGAGGGACTATTTCTACTCGACCAGTCGGAGATATGCGAAACTGTTATAATGATCCCGAAAGCTAAGTTCTTGATTGCACAAAGACTGTCGTGCATGGGTCAATAAGGATGCAGTCTTATGGTCACAGAAGGTCTCGGATTGTCCGATAGCAAGCAAAGAGAAAATGCTTCATTTTCCAATCAGACTCATCAGATTAGGCCGCTCCTAATCGCATTACTCTCTCTCGCTGGCTTCACGATTGTGGTCGTCTCATCCATTGGGGTTGAATACGAATGGTTGCCTGAAACTCTTCAGTTCGGCCTACTAGAGGTTTTGCCGATATACTATTGGATTGGTATCTTCTTTATCGTTTTCTCCGTCGTTCTCAGCTGGAACCTCATGAATGAGCATCTCTTTCTTCTTGTCACATCTTTTCTCTTCCTCTCGCTATGGTGCGCTCCCGTTTTCTTTGAACGATACCCGTCGATTTGGGACAGCTATTCTCATTTTGTTCCAGTGTCGCAAATTGCTATGAGTGGAGGGCTAAAAGATTTGGGGATTTATTCTTACGCATATAATTACCCAGGTATGTTTGTCGTTACTGCGTCTTACGAAATTCTCGCATCTGTGCCTTCTTTGATACTCCTGAAGTATTACCCACTCTTTTCGGCACTCTTTACTCTCTTGGCCCTTTATTTCTTCATTCGAACCTATGTGCCCAGTGTCGAGTATCGATACGCCCTTTTTATTGCTATTCTTGGCGATGTTTGGATTCAACTGCATTTTTCGCCTCAATCGATCGGTTTTGCTGTAGGGCTTTTTGTTTTCGTCTTTCTTGAAAGACAAACAGTAATATGGACGCTCATTGCAATCTTCGCCTTTTTATTCATTGTGATCTCTCATCCGACCACAGTACTATTTGTGCTTGGCGGGATTCTGATCAGAGAGATCTATTTGAGGATGAAAAGAGTCGTCATGAAAACACGTGGTGAACAGTTTGAAAGAACATGGCCCTTTCCAGTTTTTTTCCTCATTTGGTTCCTGTGGCTCTTCACAGGTTCGATCACCTACTCAACAATTCTATTAGATCAAGTGGTGAATCGGCTCCAGTATCTTGTCTATTTACCCATGGCAGCAACGGGCACCGTCACTATGAGAACGGCTGGGAATATTTTTAGTGTCGCGCCTTTGATTCGATTGGTTTTCATCCTCATTCTTCTTCTCCAGGCGTTTTTTGCGTTACTCCTTTACGCATTTTCAGCGAAAAAGAGGCGGTCAAGTATTAAATCAATGATTATCGCACTGATTATTTTGCCAATTGCCGTAGGTCTTTTGGACATCGTGCTGTTCAAGGGGCAGCTTTATGATCGCGGTCTCCTTTTCCTCGTCTTGAGTGCATCCATTATCGTCGCGATATTCTATGTTCGGATTGAAAAGAAAAAAATTGGGTCAGCCATTGGGATTTTTTTGATATTTATCTCCATGTCGTGCGCTAGTACCCTCTTTTATCAGGAGGGTCTCTATATCGTCAGCGAGGAGTCTTTTGAAGCATCAGATTACATCAATCAAAATATTGCTAATGGATCGTTCATTATCGGCGGATTCTTCCCTTCCGATGTATGGAGTGGTTTGCCGCCCAAGAATTTTTACAACATTTACCTCTTCAACGCTTATCCCTTGAAACTTGAGAATTTCACATCAAACAGGACAGCGGGGGCCATCATATTCGATCGAACTTCTGAGTTGTGGTATAGACAATACGGTATGGAATTCATTTACCAGCACTATGTCAACGAAAGTGGGAATTACAATAAGGTATTTGATAACGGCGCGTATTGGATAATCTACAAAGGTCGGCGGGCAGGATGAAAATTGGACTTGTCAATCTGATAACAAAGAGTTCGGATGTGCTCTCCGATCCCAGTCTTCTATTCAAAGCCAATAACCTAAGACCTGCGACTGACTCTGGCATTCAGATTCTTGAAATGGGTAAGAGGATTGCTTCAAGGGGACACGAGGTTGACATCTTTGTCGCCGATGCATTTCGTCCGTTGGAGCAGGTTGTCTTTGATGAAAATTTGCGAGTTCACTATCTCCCTACGAGATTGCAATCAGCGATCCCAGCTCCTTTCATGCCCTTCACGCCTTCGCTTGCTACGCAAATAGCGAGAGAGCATTACGATGTCGTTCAAGCGTCAGATTTGTTCCAGATTGGGACAGTACTTTCATGGCTGGGAGCAAAATCCATTGAAGCTCGTCATTTTGTCTGGCAGGAGATCGATGTTTTCATGAGGCAACCAGCTGGGATGGTTCAATCCCTTTTTTATAAATTCAGCAAGAGGGCGATGATTGATGGGATCTCCGGTTTAATTCCTCGCTCCCTTTCTGCAAAATCGCATCTTATTGCATGTGGGTTTCCGCAGGATAAATTGAGAGAGATTGTGCACTCTGGCGTAGATACGACGAATTTTAGACCTATGGACAAATACCAATGCAGGAAGAGACTTGGGATTGAGGATGCGGATTTCGTCCTGCTTTCGGTCTCGAGACTTGATTGGATTAAGGGGATTGACAAACTCATAGTGGCGATGGTTAATGTGGTGAGAGAACTCCCAAATTCCATTTTGATTATCCAAGGTGTTGGTCCTGAGGAAGGGAAGCTCCGCGAACTCATCGATTCATTGAATCTGAAGAAGAATATACGCTTGATCACTCAACCTTTTAGACACAATACGATGCCCCTTCTTTACAATGTCGCGGACCTTTTGCTGATTACAAGCAGAATCGATCTTTTCCCGTTTGTCGCTATTGAATCGATCTCATGCGGAGTGCCGATCGCATCATCCTTTGGAAGAGGAATAAAGACAGACATTATCGATAAGGGTGCTGGCGTCATGTTGTCAGGCGATTCTGCAAGAATGGGAGAAGAACTCGTAACTCTCGTAACGGACAGTAACCGTATTAGAAAAATGGCGAGCATCGGGAGGAATCTTGCTGAACGTGAATTCGACTTTGAAGTCTCCGCCGACAGATTTTTAAAGATCTATAAGGAGGCCTGAATTGCAGCACTTCAACTCCAAGAGGAAGAGAATCGCATTCGTTCCAGCTGTTTCCCTGCCCGTGACCACAAACGAGCGTGTTCCAAAAATGTTCCTTGCACTTTCCAAATATTATGATATTTATCCCATTTCTCCTAGTAAATTAAATCATCTGGTCTACGATCAAAAATACAATAAATTCCTGAGGTATTTTTTCTTCACAATTGACGAGTTTCTGCTTTTTCTCGGGACTATCAAAGCAATCAGAACGAATGGCATCGACCTCGTTTTCGCTGAGAACTCATACTTTGCATTGGCATCAGCGCTTGCTGCTAAAATTAGTGGAAAGCCTTCCGTATGGGACAACCATGGGAACGTAAAATTGTACTCTGAGGCGATGGGGAAATCAAGAGTCTTTTCAACGGCGAACATTTTAATGGAAAAGTATCTTCACAAAGTCGTTTCGAAAATTTTTGTGGTTTCAAAAACAGACTTTGACGAATATGCCCGAATGGGTTTTTCGATGGATAAGTTTCACATTATTCCGATCTGCGCCGATACAGAGATAATGGATAGAAATGCGAAGTCGAAAGAAATGGTGAGGGAGATTCTTGGCATTCCGCGCGATACAGTGATTGTCCTCTTTTTTGGAACTCTCAGCTATGAGCCGAACATGGAGGCGGTCAATTTTATTATCGAAGTGTTGTCAAAAAGAGTAGAAAAAGAATTTCCGTCAGTAGTTTTTTGCATCGCTGGGGGCGGGGCAAAACCTGAGAGACTGCCAGAAAATGTCAAACATCTTGGGTTCGTTCCCTTTGACCCAGGTCTTTGCCTATGGCTTCACGCTTCTGATATATGCATTGCCCCGCTTTGGCGCGGAGTCGGAGTTCTCACAAAGGTTGTAGACATGCTTTCAGCAGGAAAGCCGACAATTCTCACAGAAGTTGCAACGGTAGGAATGCCAGAGCTGAAGCACGAATTGAATTGCCTCGTCGCAAGAGACAAATCCTCGTTCCTGAACGAATTCATGAGGTTACTCACCGACGACGCACTTCGAGAGAGGATTGGTTCCGAAGGGCGCAGACTCATTGATGAAAAGTACTCATGGGAGGTAGTAGGAAAACGGGTGCACAATATCATAGATTCATTGATTGCGAAGTCCCGACAGTAGATTACTTGAAATAATACCGCGATTTCTACTCAGGCTGAAAAAGTGCCAACTATCACGATTGCAGCGCCAGGTAAGCCGTATGATCTCCTCATCGCATGTTCTACCGTTGTTGTAGCATGTGGTCTTTCAGCGGTCGTACCAGGTCACCCTATCAATTGGCTTTTGGCGACGTTCTCAATCTTCTTTTTCCCAGGGTATGTAATCACGGCTATAATCTTCCCTCGCAACGATTTGCCAATTTCACGTGCTTTTTCTTCAAGTTCCAAAGGAATGAAGATGCGCATATCTTTCCTTGAGAGATTTGCAATCAGTGTTGTTATCAGTCTGATAGTTCTTTCTCTCATCGGCACTGCGCTCGCAATGTCTAATTTACTAGATTGGCGAACCGTCACCACGGAAATCCTTCTATTAACATTTGCTTGTTCAGCTATAGCCTATCATGTACGATCAAAGATACCACCTGATGAACAATTGAAACTTGTCATCGAAGTCAGTCTTCCACGCATGAAGTTCACAAAGGGGGAAAAGGTTATTCTGATTTTCATTATTCTAGCGTTTGCAACGGCACTTGCAGTGGCTATAATCGGACCTGGCTACAGCCCGTATGAAGGTCGAGATGCGATTATGGAACTCAAAGGTGTAGAAGGCGATCTTAATGAATTGCCAAGTTCAGTTAGAGTTGGGGACGTGTCAGCTCTCATAGTCGCAATAACCAACAAGATGAACACCGAAATGAGCTATAATTTAACAATTGGAATCGGTGATCTGTCTTCTATCACATCTTACGATAAAATCGATTGGAATAACGCAACAACCTTGCAATCTGGTATTGCCTATTGCGATGAATTCGTTTTGTCCGCTGATCAGTGCCAGAAAAATACCTTTACATTTTCGATCGATACACCCGGAGAATACAAGATTATTTTTCGTCTGATGTATGGGGAAAAGGTTCAGGAGTTATGGCTATGGGTTACAGTAACAGAATGATTTGTGAGTCTAGGAGGGATATTTAGTGTTTCCGCCGCCCGTTGGTTTATTAGGTGCGCATCTTGACGAGGTTCTAATCGGCGGTATTCTCGTTCTTATTTGTTTGTTGTTGATCAGAGAAGGTGTGAAATCAATGGCGATCGACCGCAGGGCAAGAATGATGGCACCATCTATTTTCCTAATAACCTTCGCAGTTGCCCTATTGATCTTCATCAAAGTAACAATGATCTTGCGTTGAATCCGTGGAATGATGATGAATACCAATAAGATATTAGGGGAGAAATTGAATGGGAACATGTCGGCAGTCAAGAATAAAGCCTTGAATTGGAAGCTATACCTGGTTTTTGCATTGATTATTGTAGCAGACCTTTTATTATTTGTATCAATTAAATTAAATGACAGTGTAATTTATGTCTTTGCACTCGGATCTCTGCTAATCGCTTTGATTTTTTCGACAGCTCTGGCAGCATACTCGCTCAAAATCGAAATAATACAAACTGGAAAATTCTTATCGATACTTGCTGCATTTACTTTTGTCTCCGTCTCCTTGCCCTCATCTGGGGATGCGTATATCGATATTCTTGTCCTTTCAATTGTGTTCTTTTTAGCGCTGCTATTGTCCAATGTTTCATTTGTTGATTGCTTGCCGTATAAACGCTATTGGATCGCTGTTGCAATCGTGATTGGCATCGGCTTTGGTATCGTCAGTTTTTCCGTGCTTCATGGAACAATAGCTCGAATTGTCCGAACGGATCTGCTTCTGCCATTGTTGCCGATAGCAATTTTTTTCGGTTATATGGAGGAAGTATTTTTCAGAAGTGGGTTGCAAAAAAACATGGAACCGACTAGTTCGAGGACACAATCAATCGTCATTCCCGCTTTGCTAGACACCGGGCTAAGCGCTCTGTGGGGCTTGATTGAGTTTTGCCTTGTCGTTTTTATCTTCGCAATCATTTTGGGGTGGCTCTATTCGAAGTTTCATTGTGTCGTCCTCAATGGCATTTCTAGATCATTGGAATGTGGCCTCATTATCGGCCTTGCGATGATCCTTTGACTGCTTCTTGAGGTAGCCGTAGGACCCCATCTCTTATATTCAATGTCCCCGCATCAATTCCTCTTAGGGAGGATTGTATCAGACAAGTCGTTCTAATTCCTTTAATCCCCGTTCGAAATCCTCCTCTCCTTTTGGATCGATGTTGCTCTTGATCCGCACAAAATCCGTTGTTTTCTGCCCATCATCTCTTTCCAGGTTCTCTTTCTTCTGATCTTGCAAGAACGTGTTGTTTTCGAATTGTTGGTCGATTCGCCTTATTTGGGCTATTCTAATCTCTTTCGAGGATTCGTCTGACGCATCTCTTTCAAATTCATACCTGGCATTTGTTCTTGTTTTTTCGGAACGCCATGGCTTTTTCATGATCATGGCTCCTGCCAGAGCGAGTGCTCCAGCCCCCATTGCGATTGATAAGATAACACCACCGTCTGCGGGGTTTGTATTTTCACCATAAGATTGTGGTGTGGTCGATTCAAAATTGGATGTCAAAGAGATGAGAACGATTTCTAAATCCTCTCCCGCCTTGATGTTGATATCCGAAATGGTGGTACTCTTGTGGAAAAGCTTTGATGCCTTTATCCAATAGTTTCCAGGTGGAACGCCAGTTATGATGAATCTTCCATTCTCATCGGTAAACGTCTTTTCCGTGAACCCCTTCAGTGTGATCGTGGCGGATGGAATGGGATATCCGTTCTTGCTGACGACGATACCAGTAATCGTAGAGTTACCGGGCGACTCTTCGATGTCGAAAATTATCCCGGAAATGGAGACTCCTCTCTCGACCGTCACTGATACCAATTTATTACATGCATACCCGAATTTCGCTACGGTGATCGTGTACTTTCCGGGCGGTACATCTAGAATCAAAAATCTTCCATCTGGACCAGTAGCCACATATCTTGATCCATCGGTGACGATGACCCCCTCAACAGGTTTTGAATCGAAGACGACGATTCCCGAAATACTCCCGTTCTCCATTGACGAATAAGTGGTGAAGGAGAATGAGAGATCAACCAGCAATCCATTACCTGCAAGATCTTTTGCATTCTTAGATATCGTAATCTGATATGTTGTCGAAATGTTTAGGAAGTTATCTGGCACGAAGGTCATCACTATGTTGCTCTCTGACCATATAAATTGCCCCGCAATCTTTTCTGATCCGCTTCTCATGAGAAAAGCTCTTTCAACAGAAGTAGCGTTCATGCTCTCGCTAAATACTACAACGACCTTTTCGTCAAGGTTGATCATCGTTTGGCCATTATTTGGACTGTGACTGACAACATATGGTGGATTTGTGTCTGGGATCTCTAATGTTTTGAAGACTGTCTGCCATGCTGAGATCAATCTATTGCCAAATAAATCCATCGCTGTCGCACTGATATTTATGTAATAAAGAGTCGAAAAATTAAGTGGGTTTACTGGTGTGATGATCAGATACGAATCGCTTTGCCAATCGACATAGAACTCGATGAATTGATCGCCACCTTCGATCTCTATGGCAGCTTCCGTACTCTGGTGATCCATCGCCTCGCTAAATGTAATCGTGATGCTCGTGTTAACTGGCACGTCAGTCATTCCGTTGGGAGGAAAAACGTTTACAATGCTCGGTGCCTCAGTATCCACATGCTCAACGATTATGTCGAGTGATGACTCAGCTCCGAGGCCAACTAGGTCGATCGCCTTGACAAGCAACCTGTGTGCACCTTCCTTGAAGTCCCTCGGATTGAATGGTGCCACGTAAGGTTCCTGTCCGTCATTTGCTACCAGGGCATCATCAACATAAAACTCTACAGATCTTATACCATAATTGTCTCGAGCTATTGTTTCAATATTCGTGATCTCTATTATTTTAGAACCTGGAAGCGGGGACACGATCTGGATTTCTGGAGAAGTCGTATCTCGCACAAGAATAGAGTACTCTTGCGTCGTTGCCAGATTTCCGTATTCGTCGGCTGCGAGAATGCGATATCGGATCGTCCCCTCTTTTGTTTGCGCTTGGATCGTTGCGTCAAAGCAGTACTGTCCAAGTCCCATGGCAACCTCGTGATAAATCCCGTCCACATCAATATACGAAAGTTTGACGAATGAAAGTTTATTCACATCAGTCACGTTTGCCCTCAACTCGTAAACCCTTCCGACCTCGGCGTTAGAAGTTGGCTGGTGCAGAATAATCGGAGGAACGGTATCTTGCTGGCTAGATGTCGTTGTGAACCTGCTTGAAAAATCTCTGCCAAGTGGGTTTCCGAAGATATCTGTAGCGGACGCCGAAACGGTTACGGTGTACTCTGAAGCTGGAGTTAGCATTGTCGCGGGTACGAATACCAACGTCGTATTTTTTGCCATCCAGTATTTCTCACCAGTGAGCTCTACCCCGGACCTAATGACATGGATTGCTTCATTAGTCTTTGCTACATCCATGATTTTATCAAAAGTCACGATAATATTGCTCGAGAGCTGGACATCGGTGCACCCGTCAAATGGATATATGTCGATCACTGTGGGAGCGTTCGTCGTTTGGCCATTTTCCGTCGTAAATGCGGACTCAAATTTTGAAGCAAGAGCATTCCCAGCAATGTCTCTTGCGCTCGATTGAACCGTCAAATTGTAGGTTGTATTATACTCTAGTTGCGAGTGTGGTGTAAATACGAGGACTTGAGCATTGGAATCCCACAAGAAGATCCCGTGCACCTGCTGGGAAGATGATTCCAGTGAAAATGCGTTTTCGACCGACGTCTTATTCATCCGCTCACTAAAAACGATGATGATGTCCTGTGTGACATCGACTCCTTCAGCCCCCGCCACTGGGATCGTTGATTGAATGGATGGCGGAATATCGTCAGTTTTGTCTTCCACCGTGCGGAATGTGCTCGTGAAAGGCTCCGTTAAGTTATTCCCAAAAATATCCGATGCTCTCGATTCGACGAGGAGCATGTAGGTCGTTGACGGAAGGAGGCCACCAGCAGGGGTGAATATGAGGGTTGTATTGTTGTCAAGCCACTCAAATTTTCCGGAGGTCTCTCCCTGTTGCGAGGTGAGGTGAAACGATCGAGATGTGATTGTGGTGTTCATAGGCTCACTGAATGTCAATACGATCATGGTGCCGAGCGTGACATCTGTGCTACCTTTTTTTGGATATACATCAGTGATTCTCGGTGGTGTCGTTTCGTCGGTTCCCTTTGTCGTAAACGAATACGAAATTGACGAAATGAGCCTGTTTCCCGCAACGTCCTTCGCTCCTGTAGAAATATTGATGAAATAGGTTGTTGAGTATTCGAGAAGAGTTGATGGCGTGAACGTCATCGTCGTTTTCTGGGAGTTCCATTGGACGGATCCAGAGACTGTTGAACCCTTTCTCATGAGGCTGAAAGCCATCTCTGTTGCAGTAGTGTTCATTGCCTCACTGAAAAAGACAGTGATCTTTTCTGTTACTTCGACATCTCTTTCCCCATCTGCTGGTGTTGTCGAAACCACAGTCGGAGCTGTAGTGTCGGTGGCGCTACCTTTCTGGACGATGACCTGATTCTCGATGCCATACGCGTGCGTAAACTGGACAATGCCTTGGTTATCGGCAGAGACCTTGTAGAGAACTTGCCCATTGATAACAATGTCATAGGTCTGTCCGGGTGTAAAGCCTGCGAGCTTTATCATCGTTGTTCCACCAGTGGCGCTCACGTTGAGTTTTGCATAGCTGTTGTTCTTTTGTACCAGATTAACAGTCACATTACCTGATACTTGGTGATAGACAAAGACATCGTTTCTTCCAAGAATATGTCCAGTCTTCTCCGGGCTTATCGTTCCTCGAAAAACTGCTTTCCCATCCGGGAAAAAGGTCATGCGACCATCGCTTTCAATATCGTTTCCTTTTTCGTATAATTTGGTAGTTGGCAGGACGAAGGTGAACTGGTTTGATCCAGAATGGAGATTTGTAATTGTGTATTTATCGAATGACGAGAGGAATGTAACTGTTGGGGATCCGCTACCAAGTGTTACTACCATCGACGCATTGGTCGTAATGGAGGAACCTTCTGAACCTAGATCAAGGGTCGCTACTTCAATCCTTTCATCATCATCTCTGCCAGTCCCCATCGCTTTGAACATTTCTTCAGCCATCACTAGATTGTGCATTTGGCTGTCGTATGAGGAATATGAGTACAGAGTGATGTAAAAACCGTATCTAGCAGCACCAAATAGGGCACTGTAAACATCTACTTGGTCACTTGGATTATCGGTTGCATCATAATACTGATATACAAGTATATTTGGCCTGTATTCTTTTGGTATATTCTTCACAAAGTTCATTGTGGAAATTGTCTGGGCTTTCATCGAAACGCCGAATGCGCTCGAGGGTTCATACCCTTCCATGACAGTAAGGTCGCTTGCAATCGCAAGATGTATCACAGGCATGTATGAGTTTGTGATCACGTAATCCCAATAACCAGATGCGTACGATTCCTTAACGAGATGAAGATAGCCCAGAAAAACGAACTCTGGCCTCTGCTGGTAATCATTGCGTGGTTGATTGAGACTGTCCGTTGAGTCCATCATATCCCAAAAGACGCCCTTTGAACCCCACCACCACGAAGGCGAAGAATCGTTCATGATTAGATGCCATCGGAAAGTGCCTTGTTGGTTGTATGGACCGCTTACTGGGCTACAGATGACGCTACCACTTGAATCGGTGTATGGCGTCCCTGGACTCTTGTATATCTGCCATGCCGTCGGAACGTGTGTGGGATCATCTGGTTTGTAGTTCGCTCTTGACGCCGATTTGTAATTCCAATTGATCTGTGCAGGGTTGTTTGAATAGGTGGCCACTTTTACCTGACTGTTTTCCACCCAATTTCTGAAGGTCGATGTCCAGCTTCCCAAATCCATAATGGTGAGGGGAAAGATGGGCGTGTCATGATTTCCCCATGCGTTCGCGATTTTAGCTCCTATCCACTGGGCGTATCCGACATCATACCCTCTGGGCTTTCCATCGGTATACTGGTAGGGTCTAACAAACATCTGGAATGTCTTGCTTGTGCCGAGTGCAGGATTTGGCACAACGCTATTGATTGACGAGAATTTAAGTCCGAAAACAGAAGGTCCGCCGTTTGTGGGATTCTTCGGTTGCATCCATTGAGGGGAGGCGATGTACGCCACGGTCTCATTGTATCCCCACTCAACCCCCAGACTGCTTCCGTACGCTCTCATATCGCATGCTGGTGCGAACATCCCGTTACGCGGATACCAACCACCTATCACATTCGATGATGGTGTATTTTCAGGTGCTCCAGGAACGTATCTATTGTACCGACCAGTTGAATCGCTCACGAGGCTGTAGAGTGTACGAGATGCTGAAAACAAACCGATGAAATACGTCGTCACGACTTTCTTAGTCCCTGGGATATATGTGACATTGAGTTCAAAGTAGTCTCTGAAAAAATTGAAACTCTGGTTCAGGCTGAATTCTGGACAAGACTCAAGAAACCAGACAATGTTTCCATTTCTTCCCCATTTTGAAATCGTCATCTTGACGTTGTCTATTGGGTTGCCCAAGTGATCTGTTGTTCCATTGCCGGGATAATATGGATCCATTCTCCGATACCAAATGAAATCGGTTGTGAAATACGGGTGGATCGTATAATTGACGAAATATGTAGCGTATTCAACAACAAGTTTGTACTCTTCAGTCAAGACGGTGATCAATTTTTCTCCGGTTGATATGGTCAAATTTGCTGATCTTACACCGATTGAAAAATCCTCATGATTTATTTTTTCAAAGTTTGTCGCAGAGGTATCGCCTATTGATTCAGAAATTGTGTTTCCATGCGAGCCCATAATAAGTAAATCGTAAGGGCCCAATGTCATTACCAAAACGAGAGCAATTGCACAGATCTTAGGGAGGATTGAGGGCAAGCTATGAACAAGCTTCTTCAAATATGGCGAGATTGTTTGAGCGTTATCAGGATTTCGACGATTCATTGAAACAGCATTTCTATGGGATCGCCTGGTAACGGTTTGCAGTTGTGGCAAACGACGCGTTGAGGTCCTTTTTACAATCACTCCCTTCTGCATCTCGCTCCCCACATCGCTCTATGTTAAGACCTGAAGTCTGACATTGTTCGACACTTCTGGATATTTGCTTTAAATCTCAGTTGCCTGGCTACGCCTCAAATGAAGATCACAGTCGCGTGATTTCTCGATGTTCCGGCAAGATAACCTCATTGTTTGCCGAGCCAAGCCGACCGCATTCCTTTTTCATTTTTCAAGATTTGTGTAAGCGTTTAATCGGTGCATCCCGAGCACCTATTGTTATCATAGTTGATAATGGTTTTTCTCGGTCTTCTTTCAACAAAATAGCCTAAGAAATTTTGCATTCGGTTATCATTTTTGATTACAATTTTAGATACTACATATGCCAAAAAGAGAACCCAATTCCAAAATTTATGGGAAAAAACTCTTTCTCTGTTTGTAGAAATCGACTCTTATCACCTTCTTTCTAAATCAATGGAATGGGCATCTTTCCGCCACTAATCGACAACAAATTATTATTTCTTGAGAGACAAGCCTACGTTTATCCCTTGATAAGCTCTCTCGCCAGATTCTTGTAATTTTCTGAAAAACGTTCAAAGGAGAAATGCTCCGAGACATATTCTCTCGCAGGGTATTTCCCTCCCCTCAAGATCTCCTTGATTGCATGGCAATAATCCTCAGGCTTGAAAGAAAAGACGATTTTTCCGACTTTCTCTTCTGGAATGTCCTCAAAAATTCCTGTACGGCTAGCCACGATCGGCAAATCGCAGGCCATTGCCTCAAGAGCTGAATAGCTAGCCGATTCGTACCGCGACGGAAAAATGAAAAAGTCCGATGCTGAGTAACAGAAAGGCATCAAATTGTGTGGTAGGTTTTCAATGACTATCAGACCTTTATTCTTCACTGGCGAATTTGTCACGCAGAGTATCTTGATCGACGGCATGAGTTTCGAAATTGATTCGATGATGTCGAACCCCTTCGCGTATTCTGCTCTCCCAACGAAAACGCCGAGTGGGCCATCCCAATCTATACTAAGCAGCTCTCTCGACAATCTTTTGTCATAGGGTTTGAAGAGTTCAAGGGAAACGCCATTGTGGATTACTTTCGCATCGCAGCGATAGTATTTTTTCAATTCCCTTCGTGTTTTCTCACTAACAGCAACATTGATTTTTCCAGAAAAATTAATTTTTTCGAAAGTTGGAATAAAATATTTAGAAGGGTAATATCCTGGCGTTCCTCGAAGAGCATTATCAGCCAATCCTTTGTAAGTGAAATGAGTCACATTGATTGCGGGAATATCAGGTCGAAGAACCGACAGATACCAACCCGCAATTCCATTTGAAATCAAGAGATCGTAGTCTCTTTCCCGATGCATCTGGTGGAATTTTAGGCCGATCTCGAAGCCCATGCGAGCTTCTTCCAAATTGATTTTATGCAACTTTGGTAATTTTTTCAATGATTTTGAATCCGAGTATTTGATATGATCTGAACTGGGAAAGACCTTTTGAAGGTCTTTGATGAAGACCTCAGTCCCTCCTCCGAACTCATTGAAATCATAAAATGACAGGATTGCAACTCTCATTAATTCCCTTCTTTCATTGTGAATTTTCTACTTCAACTTTTTTTATTTGAGTTTTTAAACTATTCAACAATAGCCCTGATTTCCGCAAAGATTTTGTCCAAGCCTTTTCTATCATATTTTCCGTTAATGTATACCTCGTAACACTCAGATTTTTGAAAGCATTGATCTAGTATATCTTTTCGATCCTCAGGCGTATGATAGGAACAGCCAGCAACTTTTGCGACCAAATTGTGCTGCTCTGCACATTCGTTCATCCAACTTGAAATTGCGGCGAGTTGCGCCAGTCTTTGAGAATCTGACCGTTTTATCATTTTTTCATTCCGTTTCTTGAGGAGAAAAAAGGTGTGCGTGATCTTCGATTCTTTTTGGATCCTTGATTCTGAAAACAGCTTCTCCGGTCTAATGCGGCATTCGAAATAATATCTCGAAGTCAAATTTCTTCGGAGCATCCTTGAGATTACGTTATCACCATGCAACCTAAGGCCGGTCCTGTAGAGTTCCAGGCGTCTTTCGAAAATCCTCCTTTTCTTGTCATCCGGAAAAGCCATTTCGAATAACTCTGGAAACATGCCAAAGTTGTATTCAAGTAAATGGACATGCCTCGGATAGAATACACATCGTCCATTTTGCCCTAACAGTAAATGGTCATCTGCGATGTACTTGGCCCCAGCATTCATGAATTCGAGCATTAGACCTGTCTTACCGGTTCCTCCAAACGCTGGGAATACGATTGTATTTCCATTATAGCTGACGGCTGAGCAATGTGAGACGCACCACCCTCTACGTACAAAGTGCCTGTTCATAGTGGGCTGAAGAACCTTAGCTTCGAAGAAATCGTGCGAAGGATTTCCATCAACAATTATGCGGCCATCACTGATTGAGCATATCGTAGAGGAATTCCTGACGCAGAAAAAGCCTTCCGAGACTGAGAAACACTCGTCAATTATTATCCCTAAGTCCTCTACCTTTCCTTTTTCCACTGAAATATCAACTTGTTTCCCCTCATTCATATCATTTTTCCAGAGCTCAAATTCCTCCTGAACGGTCGGAAATGCATCATCGGGGAATCTAATCTTAATGATGTTACCTATATTGTATTCCAAGAAGACCCCCCACCTTTCTCCTAATCATATCGATTGACTCGTTGAAAGACCCCAATATTGCTTCATAGGTGTCGCAATCTGGATATCGGATGTTCATTTGTTTGCTAAGAAAGGAAAAGTGTGAGTACCGGTGACCTTCGTGAGTGAAAGCGTCAGCAGCCCTGATGTAATCTATGGCTTCGTCTCTACTCACTTCTCGCCAACTGGCTTTTTCCCCTCTTTTTAGAATGATTATGGCAGCAGGCTTGGGCTGATACTTCATTATATCACGATCCATTATCACTTGATCTTTTCCGAAAACTCTGAAGCCAGTGGGCCTTAGATTGAAAAAATTCATGACGTGGTGCGGGATTCGAATGTACTCAGGAAAAGGGAAGAGTCTCTCCCCATTGAATAATACAAAATTATCCGAGAGAATTCTTGCCTCCGGAAGAAGACTCAGGGCTGTCGTGGTCTTGCCAACCCCATTCAAACCTGTAAACAATACGCCGTTATCTTCGAAGCATACGAGTGAAGAGTGAAGGACTGACCAGCCTTTCAACTCCAATAAATGAAAAATCGGATAATGAATCGCGAGACGCATTAAACTCTGATAATAATCGTAGATGCGATTCTGGTGAAATGCCTTTTGGAGTCTGAATCTCCTTATCATCTGAAAAAGCGATCTGATCTCCAGAACCCCTTTTTCTTTACTCACTGAAATACAATATGGCCCATATTGATAGTAGACAGATTCCTCTCCAGCTCTTACCGTTGACCCAAGGACAATCGGATTCCTTTTCTCTGTCACCTCTATCCATTCTTTGGCCATCCTGTTACCGGACTTTTGGAACTCGATTCTTATAATGACGTCTTCGTGTCTTCCAGTATCCAAATCTGCCGACTCTACAATAGATGGCGAAAAACTTCCCCTGATGTATGATTCGAATCCAGAATCATTGCTTTCAATCCTCGCGGTAACATCGTAGATTTTTATTTGAAACACTAAACATCCCATTCATACCAAAGGTATTTATTTTTTTTATTATTACTGTGATTGGATCTTGACGGATAATACTCATGGCATTAGGAATCCGATATTTGGTTTCAATTTCATCGTGTCTTTCTCATTTTGAGGCTCATCTTGAGCCAGAGGAAATCATCACTTTATATGGGGTAGTTACAGAAAGGTGGAATGGCGCTTGAGGGTTTCAGTGGGACTCTGAGAAATCGCAAAAAAACCCCATGAGTTACTCTAGACAATTCACACGTCGTGTTCGCCATGTTTAACAGGTCATTGGTCCCGCACAGATCAATTTGTCCCCGCGTGATCTTGGTCAATCAATGTTTATTAGATGTAGGAATTAATTTATGATTTCAATTGCTATGTTATCATGTGAGTAATCAATTGTTTCTCGAGTTGAGATTCATCGCCGAAAGAATCAAAAACAGAATTGTGACCGATCTCATGCTTTCTAAGGCAAGCTGGACCCCGAAATTGATTGAAACGATTCCAGGTGAGAGATTTCTTATCTTAGCCCCTCATCCCGACGATGATGCAATTGGTTGTGGGGGTACGATTTCAAAACTCGTGGAGTCGCAAAAAGATGTCCGTATTCGCTATTTGTCAATTCAGTCAGAAGCGGGAATCAGACCAGAAGAAAGAATGAATGAAATTGAGAATTCACTTAAGCACATGGGCGTGACGGATTATAAATTTCTGGCAATGAAATTTCCATCCCTTGATGACGCTTCAAGAATCATAAATGAAGAAATCTCGAGTTATGAACCACATGCGGTCTTCGTCCCGTCACCTGTTGAAAACAACGATACCCATCTCAGAACTTTTTATTCCTACTTGCGCTGTGCCAAGAGTACCACCGATTTGAATTTTGATTGGTTAACAGCTCTATATGAAATATGGAACCCTTTGATTCCAAATGTCATTGTTGACATCACAAGAAATATGCCCCAAAAGATAAAGGCCATCGAAGCACACAAGAGTCAGTTGGTCAACATCGATTTTACCAGGGTTGTGAGAGGACTCAATTGTTATCGCTCGGCGATTGTCTCAATGAGCGGATACGCAGAGGCATTCATACTTCTCCCCAGAAAGGACTTTGTAAGATTGTTTGAGGGGAGATGCTAAATCAACGAAGAGAAGAACATGAGATCTTCGTTGTGTCCTATTGTAATTTTTCTTTCGCTTTCTTCAACATACCCTTGATCACTCGCTCTCTTTCCTTGTTGATGCCGATCAACTCTCGATCAATTGCACCAAGCCGATATTTGTATGGCTCCGCCCCTCGAAGGAGATCGACCTCGAGCAACCCCCTTTCGTGGCACATTTTGATTACACAATCGAGTAACAGTGTCCCTGGTGAATAATTCGCATATTGAGGATCAAACGCAGAGAGATAGCATGAATATCGTTTGTTATACTCGAAGCCCAAACCAACTGCGAATGGTTCCCCTTTCTCTTCGAGATGATGAACGGAAGCCCAGCCCCTTTCTGCGAGGGCTTCAAAAGCAGACTTTATAAATTCGATCATTCCTGGAATTTCAATAACGCTCGTTTCATGTCTCATATTCCATCTTGCCTTCATGAGGGAAATGAAGGAATCCATGTATTCTCGTATTGCATCTCTGTCTTTGGTCACTCCAAATTCAAAAACATGATCTTCTTTGAGTCTGCGCCAACATCTTGATAGGGTGTGTCGATTCTTGCGTTCAAGGTTTTCTAAGAATTTATCATAGCTCGGCATAATAGGAATATAGGGCGAAACTTCTCTCAGAACATGGGAACCCTTGAATTTGATGAGTGCGTATTCTGCCGTAGGCGATCCCTTTCGCATATTTCTGATACTGATGCCATCCCAGTCTTTCAATTGGTGCACATATTCCCATGCACATTGATGCACGTCAGTCCTTCCATTCTCTGAGATAATGGCGCTACGATCTGATGCGTCGCTTGCAATGAACTCAACGGTTTTCCATGGGGGCAGTTTACTGACTTTAGAAATCATCAGTGGTGCGTATCCCACTACAGCAGACCCGTCAGTGATCTCGAGCAAAATCATCTTCCTTCCTTCACCGAAAAACTTCCACCAAGTCCATATCCACTCGGTTCTGAGAAAGACCTCATCTTCTCCGCTTGTTGTCAGTATTCGATCCCAATCTTCCTTGATGTCATTGAACCGCGATGGTTTTGTGATCTCGTTCACACGCAGTGACATTCATTTCGCATATAGGTGGACTCCGACTATTTAGTGTTCTCGACCTATCAGCTCACCGTAGATCGTATCGACTTGGACATCAATCTGGAAAAGACCGTAAATAATAAGAACCACAATCCGATTACGATAGTGGGTGACCCAATGAGATTAATACGTGTGGGTAAGGTAAAACAGGTTTACGAGGTCGATGAGAATACGCTTGAATTCGTCTTCACCGACAATATTTCTGTGTTTGACAAAATTATACCCACACAGATTCCGTACAAAGGAGAGACTCTCTGCAGGACTGCGGTGTTCTGGTTTCAAATTCTCAAGAAAAATGGCATCAGGACGCACTTCAAAGAGTTCGTGCCACCAAATCGCATGAGGGTCAAGAAGGTCGACGTGATCAGCGATTACAGTAAATTAAACTGCAACACCACTAATTACTTGATCCCTCTTGAATTTATCAGCCGGGGGTATGTCGCCGGTTCCCTTTATGACAGGGTCAAATCGGGGAAGGTTCTACCTGAAGAGTTGGGATTCCCGCCGAATCACCAGGTGAGCTACGGAGAAAAAATCCCAAAGCCTTATTTTGAGGTAACGACAAAACTTGAAAAATATGATAGGGAGCTGTCAAGAAAAGAAGCACTGGATATCTCTGGTTTGACGGAGGAGGAATTCGAAAGGATACTAGAAATCATCACAAGAATCGACGAAATTATCGCTGCCGAAGCTGAAGAGCGTATGCTAATCCATGTTGACGGCAAGAAGGAATTTGCTTTCGATGAGAACAGGAGGCTCATGGTTGTCGACACCTTCGGCACCGCTGATGAGGATAGGTGGTGGGATCAGGACGCATACGCCGCTGGAAAATTCATCGAACTCAGCAAAGAAGCTGTTCGGCAATACTATAGGGAGATCGGATACTACGATAAACTCATGGATGCGCGGAAGAAAGGGCTTCCTGAGCCTGATATCCCGCCGCTTCCACAAAGTAAGGTCGAGGAGATCAGTGATCTTTACATCGAGATGTTCGAAAAGATCACCGGAGAAAGCTTCAGGTGATGTGTTTCTTTCTTCTTGATGATGAATTCCGAGACGATCTCCCAGACCTTCCGAGGACCAGCGGGGCAAAGACCGAAATCCTTATCATGAATCGGCAAAATTGTATATGCTCGCCGGAGTTGATCGGGTGAAAGTAAAAGTCAAGTTCTTTGCGTCTTACAGGGAAATCGTCGGACAACATGAAATCACGATGGACATGAATCAAGGTACGAAACTTTCAGACCTTATCGAAGACTTGAAGCGTCTTTATCCCCGGCTTCATGGATTCACAGATCCCATCGTGACATCAGTTAACAAGAAATACGCAGGGGACGATGTGATCCTTAAAGAAGGAGATGAGATTGCCCTCTTACCTCCCGTGAGCGGAGGCTGAAGGAGCTGATTAGATGATTACCATTTCAAGGAATGATTTCTCTGTTGATGATGTTCTGAATAAGATACGGACGATTGATACTGGCGCTGTCGTGAGTTTTGTCGGCGTCGTGAGAGGCGAGGAAAAGGGGAAAAAGCTCGTCAGAATGGAGATTGAAGTGTACGAGGAGATGGCTGAAAAGGAACTTATCAGACTGAGAGATCATGCGATGAAGAGCTTTAACATTCAGGAGGTCGTCATCTGGCATAGAATCGGTACGCTTTTTCCAGGGGATAAGATCGTTCTGATCGCTGTCGCGAGTGCCCACAGGAAAGACGCTTTCGCAGCCGCGCAATTCCTCATCGATGAACTCAAGAAAGTAGTGCCGTTGTGGAAGAAGGAAGTTTACGAAGATGGCGAGGTCTGGGTGGAGGGCAAGAAATGACTGGGATGGTCGATATCAGTGGGAAGCCGATCGTGAAAAGGAAGGCGGTCGCTACTGGCAGAATTATCCTCGGGAAAAGATCAATCGATGCGATTAGAGCAGGAGAAGTCAAGAAAGGCGATGTTTTAGAGGCAGCAAAAATTTCGGCAATCCAGTCTGTCAAAACGACCTGGCAAACGATTCCATATTGTCATCCAATTCCTATTGAGTCCGTGGCGGTTACCTTCGATCTCTATGAGGACTCAGTCCTTTGCTCTGTTGAGGTCAAGGCAAACTATAAGACTGGCGTAGAAATGGAGGCATTGGCGGGCGTTTCAAACGCTCTCCTGACCATATGGGACATGGTCAAATATCTTGAGAAAGATGAGAGAGGTCAATATCCAATTACGCGGATCACTGACATACAAGTAATTTCGAAGGAAAAGGAGGAATGATCTTTGGGCTATGAGGATCATGCAAAGCACGCGGTGTCAAACGTTCCATGTGCGGTCATCACTGTCAGTGACACGAGAACCCGTGATACAGATGAGTCTGGAAAGATCATAATCACAATGCTGCAATCTGGAGGTCATCGTGTCACGGACTACAGGGTAGTGAGGGATAACATCGGTGAGATCAAAAGCGCGATCACAGCTGACCTGGAGAACGATGACGTAAAGGTCATCATTATTAATGGTGGTACTGGACTTTCGAAAAGGGACGTGACTATTGAAGCTGTTTGCCCCTTCCTTGAGAAAAGGATGGAAGGCTTTGGTGAGCTCTTTAGATATCTGAGTTATTTGGAAATCGGGAGCGCAGCGATGATGAGCAGAGCTATCGGTGGCGTTGCCTTCAGGAAGATCATACTATGCCTTCCAGGCTCCCCCAATGCTGTGAAATTGGCGATGGAAAAGTTGATCTTACCTCAGCTAGGCCATTTGGTTTGGGAGGTAGATCGGTGAAGCCGCTAGCCTCACTGATCCCCCTCGATGAGGCAAAGACGCTTGTTGAGAAGTTCGTTCAACCGATTGAGCGAGAGGAGCGCGTTCCCCTTTCGGATCTTCTCCTTCGGGTACTCGCAGAGGATATCGTCTCTGGAATCGATGTTCCTCCTTACGATCGCTCTGCTATGGATGGTTACGCTGTACGGGCAGTAGATACCTTTAGTGCAGCCAAGTTCGAACCTGTTGAGCTCAGATGCATAGGTGCCGTTCATGCTGGCGAAGTTCCGAGCAAGAAGGTCGGAGTTGGCGAATGTATGCAGATTGCGACAGGGGCGATGATTCCTGAAGGAGCTGATGCTGTCGTGATGGTGGAGAACACTGAACGAATTAACGATGTCGTTCAGATTTTTCGTGCTGTCCCGCCAGGCTCGAATATTTCAAAAAAAGGGGAGGATATCAGGGCTGGCACAGTGGTTTTAAGGAGTGGGGAAGTACTGACCCCTTCGAAAGTCGGTGTCATCGCTGCCCTTGGGATGAGTGAAGCAACAGTCTATGCAAAGCCGAGAGTCTTGATCGTTCCGACGGGGAACGAGGTAGCTGAGGTTGGAAAACCGCTCAATCCTGGGCAAGTCTATGACATTAATTCCTACACGCTTTCCTCAATTCTACTCGAAAACGGATGTGTGCCGGTTGCGCACCCCATCGTCGAAGACGTAGCGGAGGAATTGAAAACTGCTCTCAAGAAGGCCTATGAGTATGATATGGTCGTCCTTTCAGGCGGGAGCTCAGCGGGTGAGAGGGATGTGCTTGAACAGGTGATCACTGAGCTTGGAAGGGTGATATTTCATGGTGTCCAGATAAAACCGGGTAAGCCTACGATATTCGGGTTGATTGGAAATACGCCGGTTTTCGGTATGCCTGGGTATCCCACAGCATGTCTGACAAACGGATACGTGTTTCTACTTCCAGCAGCAAGGAAGATGGCCCGCTTGCCGAAAAAGCAAGAAGTAATCGGCGTATTTCCAATGGCAAAGAAATATGCCGCCACTCTGGGGAGGCATCAATTTTTAACAGTCCGTGTCATCGACGGACAAGTTTATCCAGCCTTTAAGGAATCGGGGGCGATTACGAGCATAGCACACGCTGATGGATGGATTGAGATCCCTCCGAATGTCGACATCGTGGAAAAGGGGACGAAAGTTGAAGTACATTTCTTTTAGAGATGACTGAGGCAGGAGACAGATGATCAGGCAACTTCAACCTCGACAAGTTTGTTTCCTTCGGGGCAGTTGATTTCACCAATAACCTTAGCGATCTTACACTTGCTGTTCTTCTCCATTCCAATGGGGTGGCAGATGCGGTAACGGTCACAGCCGATGTTGAGGCATTTGATCTCCTCAAGCGTTACGACTGAACCCTCGAGTGCGTATTTTTGCATCACGGCACACCTTACTGGAATCTTTTCCACCTCGACGACCCTGACACCGTCCTCATGGATTCTGCATTCGTGATGCACATCCCTCAGTGCAGTAATTCTGTATACACTGCCCGCGTCCAGATTGAAGCAAACGGCCTTCAATTTGCACTCACGGCAGTCCGTCAGAGGCCCCCTATATGTGAACTCAGCCCCCTCCTTTGCCTGGCGTTCTCCTATTAATGTCACTATTACCATCATTTCACCTCCTTTTCCTCATCGTTTATCATAAATCATGAAAGTCAGATGACACCTGTAATTGTAGCAAGTCTTTCAGCGGCTTCACGGGTCAAACCTGAGGTTCCAAGAATAGTAAACCGGTCAGGTCTGATCTTATGGGCCGTGACGAGTGCTTCAATGATCTGTTCTCTCGTGACACCGAGCTGCGAAGCATTTGTCGGTGCACCGATCTTTGCCAGCGCATTCTTTATTCTCATCCAGTCTCCGCCATGAAGATACATCATCATGATGCAACCAACGCCACACTGTTCGCCGTGAAGCGCCTTACCCGGTGCGATCAGATCCAGTGCGTGTGAAAACATGTGTTCAGATCCGCTTGTCGGTCTTGAGCTTCCGGCAACGCTCATCGAAATCCCTGAAATGATTATAGGTCTGATCGCAATCCAGACACTCTCTTCAAGGTTTGGTCTTATCAGATCAGCATTTTCGATGAGTGTTTGTGCAGTATAGCTTGCGAGTGCATATGCGGATCTACTGAATTCTTCATTCCGGAGCCGCCTTGCAAATTCCCAGTCCATCAGAGCCGTTGAATTGGAAATTACATCTGCACATCCTGAAGCAAGCAACCTGTACGGAGCCTTAAGTATGATCGCAGTGTCTGCAACAACGCCCAATGGCACTTTCGCCTCAACGGACACTGGACCATTCTTGTTGCGGAGAGAGGCTCTCCCAGATGCGATTCCATCATGCGAGGCTGACGTAGGAATGCTGATGAATTCCAAATTCAGTTCCTTAGCTGTCATTTTTGCTAGGTCAATTTTGCTTCCTCCCCCAACACCGAGGATGAAAGACGCCTTTACTTCCCTAGCGATCGAGACCGTTGTTTCGAGGTTCTGCTTAGTTGCTTCGCCAACAATGGCAAATTGAACATCAAAACCCCGATCTGAAAGTTGATCAGCAACAGCATTCCCCGCAATTTTCTTTGTCTTTTCACCAGCTATGATGAGGGCGGTGCCGGTCAACCCAAAATCCTTGCAGACGTTAGGTACCTGATCAAGTACGCCGTGGCCCGCAAGGACATGTCTCGGAAAAATCATAGACCGGGCTTTCGTAAAAAGACCCTCATCCATCCAAGCACCTGAACGAACCCTCATATACACCTTTTTCCTTTTCAATTTATCGGTGAAATACTCCCTTTTTGAATTACTGGCTGATTTCTATATGCGAAGGAAATTTCTCATTTTCGTTATAATAGCGTCATTTGTGGGTTTTATTCTTATCATCGCATGTCTTTTTTTCAGGGACATCATCTGGTATGAATTTATTTACCGGTACTTCTGGGGGCCCATCGAGTCTGATAAGGCAGGGCAACCCGTGGGTGGGATCTATGAGGGCTATAACTTCCTGAGCACACTCGTCTACGGGTCTTTACTTATTCTCTCGATCTTTCTTATGTATAAGATCTGCTTGCGCTTTCGAATTGATGTGGAAACAAATTTCATCGTAGCCACGATACCCTTCATTCTTTTTGGCGGAATCTCCCGTGCGCTTGAGGATGCTTATCTATTTAATGGGGTGATCCAGTATCTTTTCATCTCACCAATTATTTATATATCGATAATTGCCATCTTCTCCCTTACAGTTGTCGCCGGAATCTTCGCAAAACGAAGAAAAGAAGGAATGCAAAAGAAATTTGTGTGTTTGCCGTTTTGTATTCTGGTTGGTATTTTCCTTATGCTGCATTTCATTGCATTTGCTCTCTTCCCCTCAAATTTCATTTTCATCCCCCCTCCCTTTCTCCCAATCGCTTTCGCGGCACTTATGGTTGTTGCATATTGCGCATCGCTAAGAATGGGATCCGACCCCCTGAGATCGTCGATTTTATTCGCAGGTTTCTTTTTTGTTCTCTGGTCGACATCATTTGTCATCGCCTTTTTCTACTCCCCCGAATGGCAATCGATTGCTCTTTCGAGGACGGCACATTCGTTGGGAACAAATCCTCTCGAGCTCCTTATAATTCCTGGAATCGCGGCAGGAGTGACTGGATGCATGGCCGCGATTGGGTTTATTGGTAAGGGCAAGACAGTTTTCCTTTCATCGCCTTTGAATCTCATTTTAATTTTTTCGCACCTTCTCGACGGGGTTGCCACATATCGGGGCATTGATCTTTATGGTTATGCGGAAAAGCATGTGCTCCCGACATTTTTCATTGAGATCTTTGGGAGTGCAGCGATCATGATTCTGATCAAACTCGTGCTCGTAATCCTCATCCTCATCTTGATCGATATTCTTTTTAAACGGGAATTAATGGCGTACCCCAATCTAACAAATATCATGAAGTTCGTTATAATTTTTCTAGGACTTGCTCCAGGCGTGAGGGATACTCTGCGGATTTCAATGGGCGTCTAGGTCACAATCTCTCTCGAGGATCGACTCGACTCTTTTCCTTGCCTCCATATATCCGATTCCATTGTTCAAGTGGCCGCCACGGATCTCAAGTAGGACCGGCAAATTCTCAATCCTTTTCAAAAAATTGAAACGAATTTCTCCCTCTCCGATTTGGAGACCCTCGCCCGCTGGTTGGATTGCATCGGACAAATGAACATGCTTAATAGATTCATTCAATTCGAGAAAATATTGATTTATCATTTCGTTGCCGTCATCAGCTGTTGATAGATATGCATGAGACGTATCTAACACAAGACCATTCACATGACGTTTGATCTCATTGTATTCTTTTGGTGAGAGAAGAATATTACAGTGCAATAATTTGTCACTTAAGTGATAGAATCTCGGCATATTTTCGATCCACTTCTTGCCACCGATCGACTCGAGCGATGTTTTGAGCCTCTCTAATACCACTTGGTGATCCGAAATCATGTATGGGTAAACCCCGCCAGGATGGATGACTGTAGGCAGGCCATAAGAATCAGCAATCTCGCAAATTTCCGCGATTCTCTTAATGCAAGATTCTCTAAATTCATCGTCTTCATTTGCGAGATCGACAATCATCCTTCTACCTGAAAAATGTATTAACTCTGGTGCGTGAATGATTTTGCACATGGCATCCTTCGAAAGGAAGTGCTCAATTGTTTCCTTCCGATCTTGATCACGGATCAGAAGTTCGGCAAAGTCCCAGTTTTGGTGCCTAAACTTGTCTGCATCCTCAATTGTAACCATTATACCGAAGCGCATTCGACCTCTCTCTTCTTTAATGATTGAGTGATCGATCTTGAAGGAATTGATGTTTTTGCCACACTCTAACAAAACCCAAAAAACTTAAAGAGGTCGGGAAGGTTGGTAGTAGACTACAAAACTCATACTACTCAGGAGGAGAATTGGGGGTGATCCTTCCCAAGACCTCTTGGAGGCAGGAGAAATCAAAACCTCTATTTAAATATTTCGATTCAAGAGACGGTTTTTGAGTCATATATGAATCAAAAACAACGATCCAAAGAATCTCCTAATTCTTGCACATATTGAATATTCCTTGGCCATCTGGAAAATTGTCTAACTTCATTTTCTTTGTTGTAGCATCGATCCCCATTTTTTTTGTTGACGGCGTTGAGATAACAATTTTCTTTGATCGAATAGAGAACCAAACGCAATTTGAAATCGGGTTCGGAGATCAGCAAGATTAGTTGAAAAAGCAATTAAAGAAAAAATATATTTAATGTTGAAAGATGATAATGGTGATTCAATTGCGAGCCTTACCCAAGCCGATGAAAGTATTGATGGTCGATGACAACATCGAGCATTTATCCCTGTGCTCAGAGTATCTTCCAAAGGATGAATTCATTCTAGATAAGGCGCTCAACGCAGCGGAAGCGATGAAAAAAATCGGTGAAAACGGCTACGACCTTATCATCCTCGATTATTCTCTTCCTGATATCGATGGCTTGGAGCTCCTTAAAAAGATAAAGTCTCGGGGAGTCAATGTGCCGATTATCTTCACAACGGCATTTGATGATCCGCGCATCAGTTTCGAAGCAATGAAAAATGGTGTTGAGGACTATGTCGTTAAGACCTTTGAATATTACAAGACCCTCAGAGAACGGATCATCGATGTATTCCGATCTGATTAATTCATCTAGTACCAAATTCCTCTGGCTTGAGTTTATATAAGAATACCAATCTCTTAGTTTTTCGCTGTTAGGGGGCAGTTGCCTGATCAAAGTTGTTGGCCTGATGGGAAGCCCAAGAATTGGAGGGAATTCTGATCTTCTCCTTGATGCGGCGCTGGACGGTGCGAGAGACGCAGGGGGGAGTGTCGAGAAGATCATCGTTGAAAAACTCGACCTTCACGGATGCAGGGAATGTAATAGCTGCATGAATGATGGCAGCTGTAAGTATCATGACGACATGGAATTGATCTACAAATTGATCGATGAACTTGATGTAATGATCATCTCTTCACCAGTCTTTTTCTCTGGTGTTCCAGCGCAGTTAAAGATGCTGATTGATCGATGCCAATGTATTTGGGCGAGGAAATTCATTAAACGAGAAAAAATCGGTGGCGGGAAGCGAAGGGTTGGCGGGATCATACTTGTTGGGGGGCGGCAGCGATCGCATTTCGAGAGTTTGATCTCGACCTTCAAAACTTTTTTCGTGTCAATCGACGTAGAGTTGACAAGTCAGTTGACGATTGCTGGTATCGATAAGAAGGCAGCGATTGTTGACCACTCGACGGCGCTGAGAGAGGCGAGGGAGCTCGGGTGGAAACTTGTAGACCTCGTAAGAGCAAAAAACTGATTTCTCCTCTATTCTCAATACATATTATCAGGCGGACAATCCAATGAATTCTCCGCCAGGAATAAATATCATTGCTCATATTTATTATACGATCCTATGGTGGTCATCAGCGTATCTATTTCGGCAAAGGAGCTCCGGGAGTTTGATGAGGTTGCCAAGAGGTTGGGGTTTACGAGCAGGTCGGATGCCGTGAGATCCGCTCTGCACAAATTCGTATCGCTGAGCAAATTGGTTGAGGGAAGCGAGGGTGAAGGGTTCTATCTAGTTTCTTTGGCATATGAGAAGAAAAAGAAGCACCAGGTCGCCGACATCATGCATAAACATTCTGAGATGATCAAGAGTTCATTGCACAGTCATTTTAATGACCGGTGCGTGGAGCAAATCATCGCGGTTGGAGAGTATTCGAAACTTAGATCTTTTACAGAGGAGCTCTCATCTCTCAAGGACGTGAGATACTCGGTGAGTATTGTTTGAAAATGAGATGACGAGGAATGCCGAAAACGCATCACCATCTGGTTAATAACTTTTCGATTGAATTTTAGCAAAACCCAAAAATGTTGAAGACGAGTTAAACCCTGCTTGTGGAAGGGTCCCAGCGATTGGTCTGTCGAATAGACGGAATGGACTGCATTGAATGCGCGAAGAAAATTGAGAAAGTCGTTAAGGAGATTGAGGGTGTCAAGCAAGTCCGTGTTTCCTATACTCTGGGTAAAATGTCGGTGGAAGTCGAAAAGGGCAAAGTTTCAACTGAGCAGCTTAGGAGGTCTCTTGGACTGTTGGGATATAAGCTTGAGCCTATCCAACGGGGTGAATATGAAGATTTTTTTACATGGAGGAACAGAAGACTTGTTGCGACAGTTGTATCAGGCATTTTTCTAATACTTGGGATTGTCACAGAAGTTCTTCTCGAAGAACTCAAACTCTATTTTTTGTTTTATGGAATCGCGATTATTATTGGCGGATACTACATCGCCCGCAGGGGCATCGCGGCAGTTCTCGAAAAATATCTCGATATCAACATGCTCATGGTCATCGCCATCTGCGGCTCAATTGCGATAGGCTCATACTCGGAGGGCGCTGCAATCGTTTTCTTGTTTTCCATGGCAGAAATGCTAGAATCCTTTTCCATCGCCCGTACGAGAAAATCGATTTATGAACTGATGGATATCGCTCCAAACCGCGCACTCGTTCGTAAAGGTGGTAAAGAAGAGTATTACGATGTGAGCGACATCGAAATTGGCGATATTGTTATCATTAAGCCAGGGGAAAGAATTCCAATAGATGGCACGGTGATCTCTGGAAGCTCATCGGTTGACGAGGCACCAATAACGGGCGAGTCGATGCCTATAACGAAAAAACCTGGTGATCAGGTCTTCGCAGGGACATTGAATACATCGGGGTATCTTGAAATTGAAGCTGCAAAAAAATTCAGGGACACAGTCATTTCAAGAATTGTACAGCTGGTTGAAGAAGCAGAGAGCGAGAAAGCTCCGACTGAGCGATTCATAGATAGATTTGCAAAATACTATACTCCCTTCATTGTTCTCGTCGCAGTTCTAACAGTCGTCATTCCTCCTCTGCTTTTCAGAGAGCCGTTCGAAGTCTGGTTTTACAGAGGGCTCGTCCTCCTTGTCATTTCATGTCCGTGTGCCCTTGTGATTTCTACACCCGTTACTGTTGTCTCGGCCATCACGGGCGCAACGAGGCGCGGGGTTCTCTTTAAAGGCGGTGTTTATCTCGAGAGAATGGGGCAGATACCCGTTATCGCGTTTGACAAGACGGGGACGATCACGAAGGGAAAGCCAGAGGTTGATGAAATTATCCCCTTCAAGAATTATTCAGAATATGAAGTACTGAAACTCGCTGCTTCCGCCGAGAACCGATCGGAACACCATCTCGCGCGAGCAGTGATAGCAAAGGCCGAAGAGATGCGGATCGGAATTGAGGAGACCGATGCGTTTGAGTCCGTATCAGGCAAAGGAGTAGCCGCCGTGATCTTGGGGAACAGAATTTTCTGCGGAAGTCCCGAGTTTTTCCTCGAGCAAGGAATCGATCTTTCGGTTCACAAAGATCTCATCGAAAGCAAAACTGCTGATGGCAAGACCGTGGTCGTTGTCGGAACGGAAAGGGAAGCTATTGGGATATTGACAATTCGTGATGCGGTGAGACCCGAGGCCCGTGAAGTTATTCAAGAATTGAGAGCTCTTGGTATAAGAAAAATTGTGATGCTAACCGGGGATAGTGAAAAGGTTGCTGCGGGAGTTGCCGAGGAGCTACAGCTCGACGAGTATAAAGCGCGATTGCTTCCTGAACACAAAGTAAAGGCAATCGAGGAATACCAGCAGAAATATGGCTCAGTTATTATGGTCGGTGATGGTGTCAATGATGCACCTGCGCTTGCAAAAGCTGAAATCGGCATTGCAATGGGTGTTGCAGGGACAGATATTGCGTTGGAGACTGCTGATGTTGCGCTTATGGGGGATGATCTGAGGGCGCTATCATTTGGTATTAAGCTGAGTAGACGTGCTTCTAGAGTGATTAAACAGAATATCACAGTTTCTCTCGCGGTCAAGTCGATTTTCTTTGTCCTTGCTTTTCCTGGCTTCATTACACTTTGGCTCGCTATACTGATCGGTGATCTAGGAACTTCATTTGCTGTTATTTCCAATGCGATGAGACTCGTACGTTAAAGGGACGGTATGGTCAATTGATCTTGAATCAACCTCAAATGTTGTAATCCCATCCCCTCAGTTCTAAAAAACGTGTTGGAGCGATTGCGCTCATTTTCTATCAATTTTGATTCTTTGATCTTCCAATTGTTTATTCAATATCGGTAGTCATCCCCCATGTCAATCAAATAGCGGCTGATTGATTAATGGAATAGTAGGATTGATATCGGTAATTGTGAAATATCTAAGAAGACAATAGATATCTTGCACAAATGGCAGGTTGTCTTCGTGACTAGGAGTCGGTGGGTGTCTGTTCCAGTTGCAACGGTTATCTTATTGTTAGGCTTTATTGCTAGTACCAATTTATTGACAACGGGTGCATATGCATACGAGGTCAGGCTGTCAAACGTGCCATCAGCCTTTCAGCTTGATCGGGAGAGCAGTTTTTTGGTCATTATTGATCTTGAAGAGGACGAGAGTATTCAATTCGAAAAAATCATCATCAGCATTTACGACATCAAAGATGAGCTCGTTGCTGTAGGGAATTTTGCCCCAGATGGAGAAATCATCGAATCTGGGAATTTTCTTGTGTCCGTTGAATTGATCGAGGGCAGTGTGTCGGAGACCAACGTGACGGGTAGCGATCATGAGATCTCTTATCTTGTGACAATTAGATTTTCATCTAATGACTTTGGCTACAGTTACGGGAATGAAATGCGTGTAGTAGTTTACAGAGGTGAGGGGCTGGTACCTCTTCTGACTTCTTTCGCGCCCTTTGATATAGGGATTCCCCCGCCGTGGGCGACGATCATTAGTGCGATTGTAGTCATTGATGTTGCGGCAATGATCGTGATTTATTACTATTTGAAAAAGAGGAAGGGGAATAAGCCGGCTGAATAGAATTGATTTTTTTGAAGATTTGGCACCAATTTCTCTGACTCTGAATTAGCTTGTGTTTTTCTATTTTGTATACCGGCTCGCGGATCAGAAAATAGATTATCGCGCCTCGTTGATGGTAGTGATTATAATAGCCAAGTGATAATTGAAATCATTGAATACCTACCCTGTCAACTTTTTGGTGAATTTTGAAGCCCGGACTCTTTTTTTCTCATCAATTTGGCAAAAGTGAGTACATTTTGACCCCTAAAAAACCTATTGATAAATTCTTCCTACAGAAAGAGGTCGAGCTACTACATCTTTATAGTTAGTGCTCGTTAGTCGCAAAAATATTATTTTTTGAATAGCAAAAGCAATGTAATATTTCGGAAGCTTAAAATAAATAAAGAAATGTCCGATACATATCAGGCTAATAGGAGCGGATCAAGGATGGCAAAGATCAACAAAGAGTTTTTCAAGTACCAGTTTAGCAGGAATCAGGATTGGCTGATCAACAGGATTTTGAAGCCCGGAGAAGAAGTTCTGCATGTGATCACGAACTGCCGGATCAAGGACGTATATCCTGGTAAGAGTGAAAGAACACCTGTCGGTATATTTATGGCCACCAACCAGAGGGTTGTGATAATCATCCCCAGATTCCTGAAAGAGTTTGAAGTTGAGGAATACCCATATGATCAAATAACATCAGTGGGACCATGTGAGACCAGATATTTCAGCGGATGCGTCGATATTGTTGCTGGACGAATCAAGAGGACGATTTATTGGATTAATCCTGCAAAAGAAGCCAAATTAATGATTGAAATTATAAGCGAGCGCATGAAAATGGCGAAAGAAACATAATACCGATGCCATTCAAAATCACTATTTTTATTTGTTTGATAAAATGCATTTTTGCCAGTCTTAAGAAATAAATAAGAGAAAGAATAAAAAAAAGTGTTTTAGGGGTTTAGATTGTTCCCCAAGATGACCAGCCAGACACGAGCGCGCAGCTAGCGAACAACAGGCTGAAGAGACCGCAGGCAAATATCAGCCAGACTGCCAGGAACTTTGCGACAGGCCACTTCGTCAGGTTAGCCGCTGCTGTTGCAAACAGCGCAACAACCCATGTGAAGTTCATTATTTGCCAGAAAACGTCCGGCCAGAACATATACTGGCACCAAAGTGCGGTCAACCCCATGTAAAGCGCTAGCCATCCCTGACTGCGACCGTCCCATCCATTGAATGCGTGGAACCCGAAAGATGTCAGCACCAATCCATAGATTATCGGGCAGATCAGGAACAGTGCGGCACTTGTGGGTGTGCCAACTGGACCTGCTGCTATCATTGAGTTGGACGGTGCGTACACAGCTAGGCTGATAAAGACGGTCAACGTCGCAGCGATACCACCCATGGCTACTACCATACCCCCGCCCTTTGCGTCAGCTCTCCCTAACACCAGCCATCCGCCGACGAAACAGGAGATGCCGCAAAACCACATGACGAGGGTTATCGGCACCAACATGTTATATACGTCCATTCATTTTCCTCCCTTTGTTTTAGACCCCACGTGTGGAATTATACAAAAAGACACTAATGGAAACTACATATATAGATTTTTCCAAAACTTGGCAGACACTGGAATTTATTTATATTAGATCATTGATATCTGAAAGCTTATTTTTCAGAGTGATTAAATCGTTATGTTTGTTTCTCCGATCGCGCAATAATATTATCTTTTTATTAATCTAGCTGATGTAGAAGTATGGTGAACAAATGGTAACAACTACGCTTTTAAAGTGTAAACCTTATTATTCGATAGTACACAAGCAATCCTTATCAAGACCCAGCATAAAGGTGCAAGATTGTAGAGCATCCGCTTTGCGAACAGAGAAATTGGTATTACCGAAATTTCAATGAAAACATGTTGTCCTTCTTTGCAGACTACCCCACTTCAATTTTTTTGGCGTCTAGGCATCAAAGTGCACATCGCTCTTGTTGTGCAATATAAATCATTATCCTTTTTTAATGTAAAGTATGTAAATGAAATAAAAGACGAATAGGATCGTCCCTTCAGTCTGGAATCACCAAATGAATTGTTTAGATGGACCTTTCCTGTATGTCCAGACAATCATCATCATGTTGATGATACCAATTGCGATCCAAAGTATCGCCCAATCCTCTCTCGGTAGCATGTTCTGGATATCGCCTAGTATCTTGAAGTCCTCCCAGTTTAGTATCCCGCCGCCGAAGATCATGTACCACCACGTAATGAACATTGAACAGCATAGGTTGAACTGGTGGATTCTTGCACTGCATTTTCCGTGTATCACGAGCCCCCATGTACTGGCTGTGAATCCATAAACCCACATACCAACATTAAAGTCCCAAGACACACCATTCCACGCAGCTATCGGGATCAATATGAACTGGGTCGTTGCGCCCCAGAGAGCCGCATCACCTACTGGTCTCCAGTCCCAGCCCTGCGTCGCGCAAAAGAAAGTTCCTAGGAATAAGAACCCGTACAACGCTGGGACGATTGAGAAAATGGTAGAAATCGGCCCGTTAAACGGATCTGTTGCAAAATGCCAGACCGCCATGAGAAGGAGGGAGATCGCAGCCGCCAGGGCACCCATAGCACCGATACCTTGTTCAGGGACTAACTCTCCTGGCTTGGTCTTCTTTTCCCACCACGCCGGGTTAGCCCGGACTCCACTCGTGTAAAAAATCCAGTGGGAGAGACCATAGACAAGCCCCATCATTCCAAAACCCACGGCGTTAAGACCCACATATTTCCCCCCAAGCGGCCGTTGGCTCGACTGTCAGTACATCAATCACTTTTCACCACATCATTAAATGCAGTAATAAACATAGCGGAGCCATTGCTCAGATTGACATCATCACTGAGAAAATGCAAAAATCCTTAATTGAAAAAAAGATGGCGAGGATTGAAATTTGCATTTGAGGTCTCCAATAAACTATTCGATTCCTTACTGATTCTAAGAAAGTTATTACTCATCATTCCCTGTTCCATCGTTCAGGGAAAGGATCAATATAATTAATCTTAGAAATCTTGTCGATCGAGAATTGTCTGGCGTTTACGGTCGAATTGTTTCATGTTCATTGATTTCAATTATTGTGATGATTGGATACCGGCTATCGTTGCATACTGGCTTTCATAATATTTCCTGAATTCTCCAGATTTGATTTCTTTCCACCAGCTTTCATTTTTTCGATACCAATTAATCGTTTCTTCTATCCCATCGTTGAAGCTATATCTTGGCTTCCATCCAGTTAGATCTCTGATTTTTCTTGTATCAACAGCATGCCTCATTACATGACCTGGTCTATCTGGAACGAAGGTGATGAGCTCTTTTGGTTTTCCTAGCAGATCCAGTATGACCGAGGCAATTTCTAGGACGCTCTTTTCCTCCCCTGAGCCGATATTAAACACCTCGCCTTCAAATCCGTTGGAATGGAGGAGGAGATCTATCGCCTCGCAGTGGTCTCTGACAAAAATCCAGTCTCTTGTATTCTTACCAGTGCCGTAGACAGGAAGCGGCTTGTTCTCAATGGCATTGGTGATGAAAAGTGGGATCAGTTTCTCTGGGTATTGGAATGGCCCATAGTTATTCGTGCAGCGCGTGATGATCGCAGGGAGCCCGTAAGTACAGTAATAGGAAAAAACGAGTCTATCAGCACCAGCCTTACTTGCAGCATAGGGGCTTTTGGGCATGAGCGCATCGGTTTCTTTTGAAGGTCCTGTCACCGCTTCTCCATAAACCTCGTCCGTGGATATATGTATGAACCGCTTCACACGCTGTTTTCTCGCCGCCTCAAGCAACACGTAAGTGCCGTACACATCTGTTTCTATGAAAGCGCTTGCGGAAGTGATTGAACGGTCGACATGCGTCTCTGCAGCAAAATGGACTATTGCATCGCATTTTGCCGCTAGATCATTGACAATGGCTCCGTTACATATGTCCCCCTTGACGAACTTCACCCTTTCGCAGTTGATATCTTCGAGATTGCGCGGATTTCCCGCATATGTCAATTTATCGAGATTGATGATTTCAATTTCAGGATGTCTCTCGATCATAAACCTGATAAAATTGCTTCCGATAAACCCCATGCCTCCCGTTACGAGTATACGCTTATACACGGCACTTGAAAAGAGACGCAGATACTTAATCATTTTTTAGGTCGGTTGAAAGCACTCCGAGAGTAAATCATTGACATACAAGTGATCACTTGAGTTCAACTCTCGTCAGTACATCTGGGTTGACGCAACTGAGCGGTTTCCTACCAGTAAGAACGCGCACAATTTCCTCCGCTGCCGTATTCTTGACCTCTTTCAGCGACCCCTCTGAGTAAAAAGATGCATGTGGTGTCAACACGACGTTTTCGAATTTCAAAAGAGGGTGATCCTTCGGCGGAGGCTCGTCTTCGAGCACGTCCAATGCAGCGAATGCGATGAGCCCCTCTTCCAGTGCTCTCACGAGATCATCCGTTTTAATAACGCCGCCGCGCGAGGTGTTGACTAAGATCGCACCTCTCTTCATCAGCTTGAGTTTATCATAGTTGATCATATGCCTAGTCTCTTTCGTAAGGGGCGTATGAATTGAAATTACATCTGATTCTCTCAACAGCCTATCGAGGGATACCGGCTCAATGCCGATCTCTCTCATCTTCTTTTCAGAAACGTATGGGTCGAAGGCAATGATTCTCATGCCAATCGGTTTGACTCTCTCCGCAAGAGCCCTCCCAATTTTCCCTACGGCGATGAGGCCGAGTGTCATTTCCTTGAGCCTGTTGATCGGTCTCGCGTCTCTCCAGTCCCAGCTACCTTTTCTGATCGCCTTATCGTAGACCGTTATCTTCCTCAGGGCACAAAGGATCAACGCCAGAGTATGATCGGCAACTTCGTCGATGCAGTATGTTGGGACATTGACGACGACAATTCCCTTCTCAGTGGCCGCCTCAACATCGATGGTGTCGTAACCGATCCCATACCGCGCAATAACTCTGCAGCGTTCAAGCCTTTCTATAACTCGGCGGGAAACCGGGGCATATGTGTTGAGAATCGCATCAGCGTCCCTCGCAACCTGAATAACGTCGTTTTCAGTCTTGCATTGGAAAAGACTGACCTCTGCGTCAATCTTTTTTAGAATTTCAATCTCCTCCGTTGGTTCTCCGTAAATGTAATCAGTAATGACGACCTTGAACCCCATTCACTCACTTCTTCCGCGGGGAGAGAATGGTATCGCTGATTATTTGTCGGTTGTGTTCGTTTTTTTGGTAATTTTCTTTCGGGTGTATCTTTCACTACTCAGAAAGAAGGATTAATTGCTTGGCGAGAAGGGCGCCTTATTAATAATGGGGCGCTAGGAAGACTGTCGGGGATGACCGGAACTCAAAGGGAAAAGGCCTGTCAATCAGTTTGCTGTAGTGAGATATCCATAAACGTGGCGGCGCTTCGCTACACAACTTCAATCGATCGGAACACTGCTGCCTTTTACCGTCTTTTTCTTTTCTTGGAGGGGGAGGTTTGTTGGTGTCACGCCCCCTTCAATTTCGAAAAGGCTCCTTATTACGGCGGTGTGAGGGTCTATGAACGCGCCCGCCGCCCCCTCTTCTCTTAAGAATTCGAGATCAGTTTCAACGACACCCCCGCCAATGTAGACATCAAGATCGCACGCAAGCGCTTCCACAAGGAAATCTCTTGAGACGCCATTTCCAGTGCCGAGTCGTCTGAGGTCGACAACTGCCATTTCATCGTAGCCGATGTGCTCCATTTCCTTTGCCATTTCTTTCAGTTTGGAAGGCCCAGCCCGTTTCTTAGCCCAAACGATCTCTCCATCAAAATACATGCACGGTAAGCATTTGTCCGAGAGTTCAAAGACGTCGTTGAAGAGCTCTAGACCCGTTGAGGTGAGCGTACTCACGATCGCTCTGGAAACCCCCATTGTGAAACAATCGAAAAGGTCTTGAACACTTCGCATACCGATGTCTAGCCATATCTCGCGACTTCTTTTTGTCAGGTCTTTAAGGACCTTGAAATTAGGTTTCGCTTCTGTAATACCTGCGACGTCCATGATCAAGGCAGCAGATGCGTTGTACCTCTTGTCAAATATCGCTTCCCAATAGGTTTCGAATGAGACCCCGTCGCCACGGGGCATGACTGAGCTGTCTTGCCAAACGATACTCACAACACTTGCCGTTTTGCCGATTGGAAAGTCAAATCTCCTTATTGAGAAGAGAGCGGCGGTGTTGATTGGTACAATAGGAACGATGGCGAAGGCCGCATCGATGGATTTTGAAGCGTTATCATCGGCCTCAAAGAATGCGTACCAGTCATCGAAACTCCTGAAATGCAGGGGAACGGCTTCCCTACCGCATTTTTCGCAGACATATGTACCGTCGTTTGCATCGACGCCTGGTAGTGGGCCTCCGAAAAGAACTTTCGGTACAACCTCGACGCTACCACAATATGGGCATGCTTTAATTCTCTTATCTTCTGCCATTTGTTACGAGGAAGTACGAACGGCGATATTATTGTTGGGATTGCGTCCTACGTATAAGCATGTGCAAACCGCAGCGGCTTCATCATTTGAAATTATATGGCTATGGCACATCTATGAATCGGGATGTCTCTTCGAGGAACTGTTTCAACGGAGATGAAGCGTCAGATCCCTTGTTCTTGTCAATAAGGTAGAACGAGGGAATGATGAATGATCGCATATCATCGCAGCCGAGCAATTTCACAAAGGTGTTGAAGTACCGCACATTCAAATGGTTATAGACAATGTTGCCATCCTTCAGGCCACAAGAGAAGACGACAATCGCTCTTTTTCCTTTTCTCAGATCGCTTTCGAAAACGCCTTTTTTGTCGGTGAATTTTAAAAAAGCGTAAAGACGATCAACAAACGATTTGACCCTGCCAGTTTCCGCACCCATGTAGATGGGTGAACCGAGCACAATAAAATCAACTTCCTGGATTTTCTCATAGATTGTCTGCATATCATCATCAATTCCACATCGACCAGTTTTCTTACATTCGAGACATCCCCTACAGTCCTCGATTTTCATATCCGCAAGGTTTATCCACTCATGATCGATCGATACCTTTTCAAATTTCAACCGGATTTTTTCCAAGAGCGAAGCAGTATTGCCATTCTTGTTGGCGCTGCCGTTGAGGATAAGGGCCTTCATCCTCTGGGCGTATTTCTATAATGATATAAAATCTATGTCGATACGCAAGCGAGTTCCGTTGTTGCTCGTTCTATCACTGGTCTTGTTAAAAGCAGAATCAATTTAGAAATCTCGAGCCCCCGCTGAAATGTACATTTGATCCTTTTAGAGTTCATTTTTACTGGTAAGAAACGGGAATTTCATTTGACTATTCAATTGTCCTCTTGATGATCCTTTTCATTTCTTCGGTTGCAATCCATTCTTTTTCCAATCGATTGAGCATCTTTTCAATTCGTTCTACCTGGCTGAGCACTTTACTCGTAATTTCCTCGTTACCGCTTGATTCCAGAAGACCTATGATCACACTGAGGGGATTCCTCATTTCGTCAAGGACCGTCGCAAATTGTTCAATGTTTTCTTCGATCTGCTGGAATGCTTTTTTTCTCAAGTTTTCCTCCCTCATTCTCTCCGTCTCATCGATGTGGATAATAATGGCGTTTACGAATTTACCCCCCTCATTACTCACCGGAGAGATAACAAAGGTTAGAATGCGACTACTTTGTCCACTTGCCCCCATATCAGAAAATCCCGAGGTATCATATTCGATCGTAAAACGGGTACTTTTGCCTTCTGTAAAGACTTTTTGGATTTCTCCAGCAAATCCCTGTCGATGGATCTGAGGATCAGCGAGTATGTTATATCTGCCGACTAATTGATCATCACAATTGACCCCAAACATCTCTTTGCACTTTCGGTTCAATCGAATCGCCGTGCCACTCGAATCGGTTATCATCACTGAGACAGGGCTTTGCTCGATGATGTTTGCCAAGAGGTTTTCCGTTGATCTAAGCGCTCTTTCGACCCCGACCATATCCCTGATATCATGAATAATGAGGACAGCGAATCTTTCGTTATCAGTCGTCGAGGTAAAAAAAACAACTTCACACGGTATTGTTTTTCCGTCTGCTGATTTGATCTCTGAAACAAAGGGCTCACATCTTCCCGGATGAGCATCAAGGGATCTGGTTATAAATTCCTGCATGTGCTCTCCGAAGATCTCATGAATCCTCATCCTACTGAGGGACCTCTCATCATATTTCAATTCATTGGCAACGTACGCATTCGAGTATAGTATTTTGCCAGAAGGTACTTCGACGATGAAAATGGCAAAACTTGAATGATCAAGTATCGTCTTTATCTTTTCCAGTTCCTCAATTCTTCTCCTTAACTCTGGATAATAGCTCTTTCTCACCGAATGCCTGCCGAGCCCGAGAATCTCTTTGTATTCGGAGTCATCCATTGAGGTATTTCTAAAACGCTCGTTCATAGATGACCTCGACGTCATTTTGTTGGAGCCGTCGGGGGTTCGTCGTCATACAGGGATCTTTCATCGCCATTTCCGCCAGTTTAGGAATGTCTGTTTTTCTCACACCAAGATTGCGCAGTTTCTGCCGGATATTCACGCGACGGCGCAATTCTGCCAGTGCGTTAACGAGGACATTTTTCTTTTCAGGATAGTACATGCCCTCGACATCAATTCCCATTGCTCTTGCAATTTCCTCATATCGATTTGGCGACGATTCAAAATTGTAGGCAACTACATGTTCCAAAAGAATAGCATTGCACTCACCATGAGGGAGATCAAGAAAGCCGCCAAGGGAGTGCGACATTGCATGAATTGCACCGAGATTCGCATTTGAAAATGCGATTCCAGCGTGTAGACTGCCAAGCATCATATTGCTTCGAACTTCCAGGTCATCGCCTTTCTCCACGGCGAGAGGCAAGTATCGTGCAATGATTCTTATTGCCTCTATCGCATGGAGATCCGTTAATGGTGAATTCCCGGTCGAAACGAATGCCTCTATAGCGTGGGATAACGCATCCAGACCTGTCTCAGCGGTCAGGCGTGGTGACATGGTCGTTGTTGTAACGGGATCAACGAGTGAAACGTCGGGAACAAGGGATTTGCTGATTACGCAGAATTTTAAACTCCTTTCAACGTCCATGAAAACGGCGAACTGGGAAATATCTGCTGCAGTCCCAGCAGTCGTCGGAATGCAGATGATGGGAGGGATTGGACGAGTAATACGGTCCGTCCCCTCGTAATCTGTGATCTCCCCTCCGTTGCTGCTCACGATCCCAATTCCTTTTGCACAATCAATAACGCTACCACCACCAATTGCGAGGAGGGCGTCGCATTTCTCTTTTGAAAACAAATCGACCCCCTCCATTACTTCTTCCGTTCTTGGGTTTGGTGTCACATCAGAGTAAACCGCATACCGAATTCTCGCGTCCTTCAAAGTCTCTTCGACATCTTCCGCCCATCCTGCTCCTTGGATTTTTTCATCAGTAACGAGTAGGACTTTTCTTGCACCGAGGTTCCGTGCATACTGGGCGGCAAGATACCTTGAATCGAGCCCGAAGACAATTTCAGGAACAACAAATTTTCTCAACTGGATACTATCGGAAAAGACCCTCATATCTTTCCCCTGTTATCTTAGTCTTCTACTTTTCACTTCGGTTCTTTCTTCGTATAATTTTCTATTCATTCCTGCTATGTTTTATATTTTTTGGAGAGCTAGTCGTAAAAAAGGACCGAAATACCTAAAAATCCTTTTTTTATTGCCGCACCCTTGATGAGGATACTCATCGCCGATGATGATGACGATATCCGCGAAATAATTCGCAGCATGCTGGCGGATCATGAAATTATCGAGGCAAGAAATGGCCATGAAGCAGTTGAACTTGCTGTGAGATCTGATCCGGATATCATCATAATGGACATCCTGATGCCGGAGATGGACGGGATTGAAGCCTCCAGGCAGATACAACGGGAGAACCCCAGATCGGCCATTATTTGTCTGACCGCTTTTTCTGCCGTCAAAGGACCCGCGATGTTAGAGGTTGGGGCAAAAGCGGTCATCTCAAAACCTTTCAGAAAAGACGACCTGCTCAGTGTAATCCGGAGATGCGCGTCAGGTTCATGATGATTATTAGTAAGAAAATGGTTCAATTATACCAGTGACTTCAAACGAACATAAACCTAAATAATTCTGTGTCGTCGTGCCTCAAATGATCTCGCAGGATTTCTCGATAATTGTAAAGGAACCCCATCAAACCGACGTCGTTCCAGCCCTCATCGTTTCAACCGTTTTTTGCAGCCCAATCATATGGTATATCTCTTGAGTTAAAAGGCACACGGAATTCATCTGGTTCGGAATAATTGTAAACCTCTGTAGGTATGTTGAGTATCCAGGCTTCTTGGTTTCCGATTGCCTTGAATCCATGATAAATATTTGGTGGGATTTTTAACAACATGAAATTCCTCTCTCCCATGAAAAACTCATTGATCATTCCTTTCGTAATCGAATTCTCGCGTGCATCGTAAAGGACTACCTTTGCCATTCCCCTAATACAAATGAAATTGTCCTTTTGTTTCTTGTGATAATGCCATGCCTTAACGATACCTGGATAACAGGTCGTGATATATAGCTGACCGAATCGTTCAAATTCCTTCCAGTCACTCCTAAATAATTCCATCAGCCATCCCCGTTCGTCCACTATTGGTTGCAGCTTCCTGATCTCGACCCCATCAATTAGCTTCTTCTCCATGGTAAATCACAAAGATGTGAAGGGCCTCTAGCATTTTTAATTTTGAGTTACGCACCGAAGGTCTTTTAGAATACCCATCCAATGACATCGATATGAGCCGGATCGCCGTCATTGGCGCCTCAGGGCTGCTCGGCCAATATGTTGTCAGCGAGGCTGGAACAAAAGGACACGAAGTTCTCGGCACATTCAGGAATGTTCCGGCTCAGTTTGAAGGCGTAAGGACCGAGTTCCTTGACATTACGAATCACGATCAAGTCGAATCTGTGTTGGGAAAATTCGAACCGGATCAAGTGATTCTCTCCGCCGCTCAGACGAATGTTGATCTCTGCGAGAAGAATCCTTCAGAAGCGTGGAGTATTAATGCTGAGGGTACCCTCAACGTTGCTAGCTTTTGCCAAAGCATCGGCGCCAAGCTCCTCTATGTTTCGACTGATTATGTTTTCAATGGAATGAAAAAAGGAAGATATTCCGAGTCGGACGATCCTGACCCTCTGGGTATTTACGCACAGACAAAGCTCGAAGGGGAAAGGATAACGCTGGATTCATCGAGCGTCAATCTCGTCTGCCGCGTTTCGACACTCTATGGCTGGAATCGGGTATCAAAAAAGAGAAACTTTGTGACATGGGTCATCGAATCGCTTAGAAGGGGAGAGTCAATTTCTCTGTTTGCTGATCAGTTTGTCTCACCAACTTATGCGCCTCACTGCGCACATGTCCTTGTAAGTCTTCTTGAGTGTGGCGCTCATGGGATCTATCATACGTCTGGTCCAGATTGTCTCAGCAGATATGAAATTGGTTTAAAGGTCGCCGAAGTCTTCCAACTTGACAATTCTTTAATAAGAGCTATCAGCACGAAAGATTCTGGTCTAGTTGCGCGAAGGCCGTGTTATTCATGTCTTGACGTGGAAAAGGTCGAAGAGAAACTTGGTTTCAAGATGCTTTCGCTTATTGATGGACTTAGACGGATGCTCCAGGAGGGATCGGTGTGAAAGGTCTGATACTTGCGGGTGGATCTGGAACTCGTCTTAGACCGTTGACCCACACAGGACCGAAGCAGCTCATTCCGATTGCGAATAAGCCAAATATCCTGTATTGTCTTGAAGATCTGCGAGACGCTGGCATAACTGACATAGGCGTAATTCTCGGTAACAACATGCCCGAAAAAGTAAAGGAGCTGCTCGGGGACGGCTCGAGATATGGGGTTAAGATTACATACATTGTGCAGGGTGAACCGAAGGGCATTGCGCATGCGGTCGGTTGTGCAGAGGAGTTCATGGGCGACGAGCCATTCATCGTGTATCTCGGTGATAACATACTCAAGGGCGGAATCAGATACATGGTCGAGGAATTTGTCCGCGACGATTGCGAGGCTTTAATCGCCCTCTGTCCTGTCGAATACCCAGAAAAATTCGGGATAGCAGAAATCGACAGCGAAGGCAATATCATCAGTCTGGTGGAGAAACCAAAAAACCCAAAGAGCAATCTCGCGATGATCGGGATCTACTTCTTGAAAAAGAGTATCTTCCCTATTATCAGGGAATTGAAACCGTCTTGGAGGAACGAGCTTGAGATCACGGATGCGATCGATCAGTTGCAAAAAAGAACGGGTAAGGTCAAGGCGCGGATTGTAAAAGGTTGGTGGAAGGACACTGGACGACCCGAGGACATCTTGATAGCAAACCATCTTGTGCTCGAAGATCTAGAAAGTAGAAATGAGGGCTTGCTCGAAGAGAATGTCAAGATCATCGGCAGAGTTAGCATCGGTGATGGAACGATCATCAAGAGTGGGACGGTGATAAGGGGACCAGTTATCATCGGGAAGAATTGTGTGATCGGACCCAATACATACATAGGGCCATACACATCGATTGGCGATCGCACAACGATTATCAATGGTGAAATCGAGTCGTCCATTATCATCGGGGATGCGGTTATCGAGTGTGGCAAGAAAATTGTCGACAGTCTGATCGGTGCTGGCTGCAAGATCTCTTCATCGGAAAATTCGATTCCGAGGGGATGTAGGTTCATCATCGGCGAGAACTCACAACTGATCTTGTGAATTCGACCTTTCAATAATGTATTTCTGATTGTTCACTCGATTTATTCAGCTAACTCGATACTTTTTTAGTAATTTTCAAATAATTATTCGCAAAACACATACCATTGTGCGAATGGAAGTCGCACTGACTTGAAGGAGGTTCAGGGATATGATGAAAGCGAAGGTGTTCAGGTGCGCAAATTGCGGTCACGTAGTCGAAGTGCCTTTCGGTCTGCCAAAACCCCCATCCTGCCCGAATTGTGGATCCCCTGCAAACTTGATCCATAGGGTGAATCCCGGTCCACCAGATGAAAGACGGGGATAGCTCAAACCGGAAGATATTCGTTGAAGATGCGCTCTGGATATTACGATCGTTGCGGATTACAAGTCGGACTCGGATACTAGTGTTTTAGTGCAAATCACTTCCAATCCGGTCAAATGAGAAGCTGTTCTCCTCTCTTCAGCGGGTAAAGAATGCATTAAATCCGTAATGAAGAGATTGAATCGTCAAATGTCGTTCTTTGCCATGACAATTTCTCGTTGTGTTACCTAATAAACGGTCTGTCGATTATATACCAATAAGTCTGCAATTGCTCACGCCCTTGTTGGCGGGTGGATTTTCATACAATCTATCTTCAATCGTAGATCCACAGTTGAAAATCGAAGAAATGTACGATAATTTCATGACTAGTTATGTAAAGTTTTTATTCATGAGAATAATGTCTAAAGAAATTGCGTGGTCGGAGCAGAAGAGAAATGTGTGGTGTGTTAGTTAGTGCTGCTGTGGGTGTCGAAGTTCAAAGCGTTTTCTTTATGAGGAATCGTTCAATGGATGTCGGGATAGAAGGTATTCAAAAAGCAGAAAGGATGATGCAATGACGGATGGAAATGCCGATCCTATGATCTACGAAGATAGTTTTCGCCCCATCAAGCGGTCGGCTCGTGATAACGATATGAAGATTGGCATTTATCTTTGCAGCTGCGATGGTTGTGTAAGCGGAATCTTGGATCTTAAGACAATTGCCGATGCCGTCAGGCACTTGAAATGTGTTAAGAAAGTCGAAATCGTTGATCATCTGTGCTCAAAACAATCGATAAGGGCTATCAGGAAAGACGCTGAACGAAATGCACTAGACCGGATCGTCATTGGGGCCTGTTCTCCTCGCACATACTTCCGCCTCTTTCAAGGAGAGTTATCCCAGAGAGGCGGGAACGGTATCATTATTGAGATGGCCAATATCCGAGAGCAATGCGCATGGATTCATTGGGACGATCCCACTGCGGCAACGGAGAAAGCAACGACGATGATCAGCATGGCCTTAGCAAAGCTGAGGGCTGCGTCGGGGTCTGAAAAGGGTTACGGGGCGGTCGTCGATGAGGATATCTGTGACGGCTGTGGTATCTGTGCGTCGGTCTGTAGGATCAAGGCGATCAGCATCATTAATGATCCGCAGCGGGCTGGTAAAAAAATCGCAAGAGTGGATGAGAATATCTGCGACGGCTGCGGGGCGTGTGTCGCTTCATGCCCGAGCGGTGCGCTCGACCAGAGTTCCTTTTCGAACAAGCAGATTCTAGCCCAGATCGAAGCAGCGACGACGGGGAGGATCATTCAGGATCTCTCATCCCCAAATGTCCTTGTCTTTGCGTGCAATTGGTGTTCGTACGCTGCTGCGGATTTGGCAGGTCTTAAGAAACTGAATCTCCCGCCGAATTTCCTCACAATTAGAACGATGTGCTCTGCAAGGATCGACCCCGAATGGGTCCTAAGTGCATTTTCAAAGGGGATTGATGGCGTCTTAGTCTTACCTGGAAAACTCGGCCACTGCCACTACGAAATAGGTAATTTGAGAACGACGAGGAGAATTGCGTTGCTCAGGCGCGTTCTTTCTCAGCTTGGCTTCGATGAAATGAGGTTAATGCTCGGTTTTGTGGATGCTGATGAACCGGAGGAATTTCAGCATGAAGTCTCTTCCTTTATCTCAACAATTCGTAGTATTGGCCCCAATCCACTGCGGGACCTCGAGTTATCGAAAAAGCGAAAGTAGTCAGGGTTTTTGTTATTCTCTCTCCAACAAGTCTAACCCCTCAAATTAAATATCATTTCTCGACATCTCATAATAAATCAGCGGAGTTCATGGAAAGTGAGACGGATGAAGTTACTAGCAATCGATATTGGGGTCGGTACATCAGATGTCATGTTAATCGACCCAGAAAAGAGTTTAGAAAATTGCATTAAATTTGTCTTGCCCTCTCCAGCACAAACATATGCGGGTGCAGTTGCAAGAGCCACGACGGCGCGAAAGGAACTTTATATTTTTGGCGATACAGTTGGAGGTGGCCCATTCGCAAGCGCCATCAAACGGCATATTGCAGCTGGCCTAAAGGTCGCCATGACGCCACAAGCGGCCTTTTCGATTAGAAATGATTTATCAGAGGTTCAAAAGCTTGGCATCGACATCGCAGATCACGAGTTCCCGCCGTTGAATTTTGATGGATGTGCTCTCTGGTTACAGGAAGTGCGTTTGAGGCCAATCTTCAACTTTCTGAGAAAACTGGGGGAACGAGACGAAGTCGGTCTCCTCGCGCTTGCAGTCCAGGATCATGGGATCTCTCCGAAGGGAATTAGTAATCGCATAACGAGAATTGATCGCTTCAAAAAATTCCTTTCGAACGACCCACGGCTTGAGTCCCTCATGTATCCGATTGACCAGATCCCAGGCGATTTCATACGGATGAGGTCCGCGGCTGATAGGGCGAAAAAGGAAGCTCCGGATGCTAAGATATTCGTGATGGATACATCACCCGTGGCCGCACTCGGATGCCTTGCAGATCCGCGTGTCCGCGAGGACGGTCGAGTACTCGCGATCAACTTCGGCAACGGCCACTCCCTCGCTGTTCTCTTCAATCACGGGAAAGTTGTTAGGGGGTTTGAAGCTCACACGAAGCTCTTTGAAAACAGCGTTATCCTCAAGAAATATCTCGAAGATTTCATTGCTGGGAAGCTAACTGACGAAAGAGTTTTTGGGGATGGGGGACATGGCCTTTTTAGCATCAGTCAGCGGGCTGTCGTGCCAGATCAGATCCTTGTTACTGGACCGAGGAGAGGGCTCATGGAGGCCACGGAATTGAATTTTAGATATGCCACGCCAGCAGGTGATATCATGATGACGGGCCCCGTTGGCTTATACCGCGCAATCAAATCCAGATTCTTTAAAGACCTTTAATAGACGTGGTGGTCAATTAATTTGACTTAAAAAAGATCGACGAGGAGCCAATCCCTTCACTTCTCACGCAGGGGACATCGATAATATAATTTCGAAACTGGAACGCATCGCTTGATAAATTGCCTCACACTTCAGTTGAACATTACTTATTACGGACACTTTCACTATACGGTCGAACATCATCACGTGCCCACCATCACGAATTCTTCTCTGGATCTGATGAAGTGGTGGCGCTCGATATCATTTGATTCCCCCGTTGTTGTTTTCCTAGTCTTCATGCTCGAGATTTTTTCCCATTTAGATAGTCCTTCCATCATCTGCCATAGTTTGTACGGTTTATTCGTTTCCGCAAAACCAAGCTTTGTCAAGATGTGTTTTGTCACGTCAAATGGACTCTCAACCCAAACGGTTCTCCTGTTGCCCTTCGCGATGAAGTCGCGCAACATCATCGTGCCAAGTCCCAGTCCGCGGAATGCTGGGACTACAAAAATCTGGTGGAGCGTCATTGGGTACACCACTGGTTTGTCTGAATGCCGAATCTGCCTGGTGCACCGGCGTGAGAAAATGTAGTAACCGCCCGGAATCCATCCCTTTTCCGATTCTATCCAGATGATCTTCGCCATTTCCCCCTCTCTCAGCTCCCTAAACCCAGGACATTCCCGTATCGCCTCTCTCTGGAGAACTGAGAGAATATATCGATCGCGGTAGTCGCGAACGGTTGAGATTTTCACATGTGGACGGTGAGCATCGTTTTCTCTCTTCGCGTTTGCCAAGTCTTTCGTTTTTAAGGTTGTGAAATTATCGTCAGAGATAGCAGCCGTCAAACATAGCTCGGTTGTCAACTGTCCACCTCCGTCTGACTATTGTCTGACGATAATGAATACACCTTACAGGTACCTAAAAAAGTTTTCTCATCAACGCCATTTTGTTAAGCTAAAACGCGGGTCAATCTCAACATCAATGAAATTCAGATCTCAATGTTGTAGTGTTGGGTTATGTTTACGGTGAGCGCTCTTTCCCATGGTAACGATCTCATGCATCACAGCAATTCCGAACTCTGATCTGACGATGAGGGGCAACGGATCATTAATAGCATAGAAGGCATGGGTATCGGCAGTCAACCAGTCCTTCATAAATGCGAGGATCGATACCGTGTCTCCTCTTTTTTTCCTGATGAGGAATGACTTGAAATCCGCTATTGCATCCGCCCATCGAACACCATTGACTTGTTCTGGAGGGCTCTCAAGTTCTTCCCCGATTGCATCTAGATAGCGAATCAAAGCAAAATTAATGCCGGAGGCGGTAGTATTGATGTTCTGCATTCCTGTTCTTAGATTTAGTTCAATGAGCTTATAGCGCCTATCCCTTTGATCAAATTTGAACTCAACGCCCCCCATTCCTCTATAGTCAAGTCCTTGAAAGTATTTGATCCCGATACTCATGACTTCCTGGTTGACCATGCTCTCGTGAATACTCGCGACGCCGAAGTCGGGTGGGTACTGTCTGATTTTTCGGTTGAGGTATGTTGCGACCATCTGACCGTTCCTATTGAAATAAGCGCTCATCCCAAACAGATTCGTTTCCGGACCTTGTACGACCTCCTGGATCATTGCCTCGACTCCAGCATTTCTGATCTTTTGCCAGGAAATTCTGAGTTCGTCGAATGTCTGTGCGATAAACCCCTTGCCTGCGAATTTCTGAGAGAATAAATGCGAAATGCAGGGCTTGATGAAGAGGGGGTACTGCATGCCCTCCACTTCTTCTTTTAGATTTCCGTTGCTGTCTGGAAAAACGGTTCTTGGTATCGGTATTCCGATACGCTTTGCCAGTTCATATTGAATTTTCTTATTGTTGATGCCTTCGACAATCTCCTCCCGTGGTATCACAAATGAAAAGTGTTTCGACAATTCGTTCCTATAGCGCGAAAGGAAGAGAAGAAAGATGTCCGAGGCGGCCATGATCACACCCTTTGTTTCAAGTTCTTCGCCCCTTGCCATCAGTACATCGAGAGCCTTTTCTGGATTGCCCAATGGGTTTGGTATGACCAATGGCTCGCAAAATCGAGAATAAAGACCAGGTGCGTTCCTCTCGAAGTCTACTCCCACGACGGGAACTCCTACCCTTCCTAAACTCCTTGTAATTCCCAGGCCGTTCGCTCCCATATGTAATACAAACGCCTTAGCGAGGTATTGCTTCTGTTTACCAATCATTATTCGATTTCATCCTCCTCTTAAATGGCGGATGATTCCAATATAGCGCCAATTCGCCGATCATCACCCGCTTCTGAAGCGATTCTCTGTTGAATGTCACTGCGCATTCACCGTGGTCATCATGGGCGCGAGATTTTCCCTTTCAGATAGCGTTCAATTGCGGATCGCACCGATCCATCGACGCCCTCGACGATCGCAATACCAGCTTCCTTTAGAATACGCTTAGCATGAGGGCCCACAAATCCCGTCAGAACAACGTCGACACCTTGATCGACAACAAATTGAGCTGCCATAGCACCTGTTCCACTTAAGGAGTGTGAAGCTTCGTTAAGTAAAGCCTTGTATTCCATCGTATCAGGGTCGATGATAATGAAATACTCGCACATGCCGAATTCGTCATCGACTTCGGAATCAAGGGTCTCTCCTGTTGAGGAAATACAGATTTTCATCTCATTGTAAGAGTGTACTTCTCTGTAGATTAATGTATTGCATCCGAGCTTTGAAATCCATAGAGGGTTGTCACTCTAAACAAATAGGTGCTTGTTGGATTCAACCCAGTCATAAACTCTGTTAACGCCCTCTTTTACGCCAATCAGCGGCTGCCAGTCGAATTCACTCCTCGCCTTCGAAATATCGGAAATGTAGACCTTCTGGTCACCAGGTCTCCATGATGAGAACACCATATCAAATCGTCTGCCGCTCCTTCTCTCAATTAGATCTATCAGCTCAATGAGTGAGACCGTGTTTTCCTTTCCCCCGCCTATGTTGTAAACGCCGTGCTTTGGACCTCTGTTCATAAAGTAATCAAACGCTCTTACCAAATCTTCCACGAAGAGGATATCTCTCGTCTGTTTTCCATCGCCGTATATCGTGATTTTTCTACCAGTGAGATGAGCGATGATAAACCACGCCACCCAGCCTTGGTCTTCAACGCCGAATTGTCTGGTTCCATAGATGCATGACATCCTGAAGACAGCAGTTCGCACTCCGTACGTCTGTGCATAGTCCTGAACGTATATGTCAGCAGCCAGTTTTGAGCATCCATAGGGCGTGTGCTCGCATCCGTCTATTGAGAGAGTCTCATCGACCCCTGATCTTCCTTCATCTGCAAAGTCGTATCTTTTCTCTTTCTCAATGATCGGCAGCATATTGACATTACTTCCATACACTTTGTTTGTCGATGTGAAAATAACGGTGGGATTTGATTTCGCCTTTCTCGCTGCCTCAAGAACGTTGAAGGTACCGAGGAGATTGACTCTGAAATCTGTCCTCGGATCGAGGAGGGAGGTCGTGACAGCTGTCTGTGCTGCTGTGTGAACAATAAGATCGGCATCACCACATACACCAGAGATTTCTTTCGCAACTCTGACGTCTCCATCGATCAATTTGATATTTTCAAAGGATGAAAGATACTTCCAGTTATAATCCACAAAACGGTTTCGCTTTCTCAGCAGTCTTGCCCTGCTGAGATTATCGAAGGCAACTACTTCGTGGCCTTTGATAGCGAAATACTCAGAAGCGTGAGATCCTATGAAACCAGCTCCGCCTGTAACGACGACTTTCATAAATCAACATCCTTGAGACTCGTGATGTATCTCATAGTAAAATCCCATAGTAAACTTTGCCGAGGTAGACGAGGAGCCGAGGCGGAAGATGAGTCTCTTTCATATCTGGGACCAGATGAGATGGAATGTAATCTGATCACCCATCATTCCACATACGGGCTGAACAGAATAACCCTCGTACTTCTCAAGTGTTATATATCGGTAGCTAAGATTAAATGAACATGCCGCTCGGGGACCCAATGGGTGGAGACTCAGATTATCAGAATAAGGGTAAGATAACGCGGGTCTGGATGACGCGCATCCCCGTTAGGGACCTCTCAAGTGCATTATTTTTCTATTCAGAAGTGCTAGGACTGGATATCGCGCTCGACAGACGCAGTGAGAATTGGGTTGAGTTAGGTCCTGCCGAACCGATGGGTAAGATTGCACTGTATGTGCCATCGGAGTTCGACAAGCGACAACCTGGCGGACCAACAGGTGTTGTCCTCGAAACTGATAGTATTTATGATTTGCATAGAAGACTCGTCGACGAAGGGACAAGGTTCATCATGAAGCCCCAGCGACAGGAGTGGGGAGGGCTCATGGCGATTTTTGCTGATCCAGATGGAAATGAGATCTGTGTCGTGGAGGATCCTGAACACTACACAAGGAGTTGATTGAATTCGACTTCTTGCATGTCAAATAGCATGTCTGCATAATTCATCACCCCATCTCTTACCCATCTAAATACAAATTCATTTTCGGGATGATCTACCGTCCTCCCTTACAAACATTCCATAACCCTTCGAGCAGTGTAAAGAACCTCATTGGCTTTCAATTCTGGCAGGATGTCATACAGGCGGTCTTTTTTCGTAAATATTTCTTTGATCGTGATAATCCCATTGGCGAGTAAAGAGTTCCGGACATCTTTCTTGATCTCAAGAACGGTAATTGGGTAGAGCTTGTGACGTTCCAGAAGTGATTCGAGACCCTCTCCTTCAGGAAACCGCCATCCCAGTAACTTCATCCCAATACAGCTAGCGTAGGTAATGACTTCGCTCGAAAATTTTGTGTTCGTTACAAGCCATGGTAATACAATAGGCATCACCTCTGAAATGTCTAAAAATCTCGCGTATGTATAAAGAGCAGTCTGGATTGCACATTTAGTTCCCGATAGGTTATGGAATTTACATTCAACAATATACCTTTCGCTCCCTCTTTCAGCTAGAATGTCAACCTCGTGTGGTATGCATTTTCCCCTTATGCATTCTCTGACCCTCACAGCATATCCAGCTTCTTGAAACAGTCTCGCAATGAGGCTCTCAAAGAAATGTCCTTCTGGTCCGAGCGAAAAGATAGCATCTTTGAGGCCATATCTGATCTTTCTCCTGCGGTCAAGCATCCGTCTGACGTGCTGATAGATTTCATGAGTTGTGATGCCATTGTAGAGTTGACCTTTCAGTTTTTCAAGTATCTCATTGGCTTCTGCATCGGTCGTCCCAGAACGCAAGAGCGCCTGCCTGACCTTGTTCTCGTCGTACTCCTCCCTTTCGCCAGATTTCTTAATCACCCACATTTTCCTCACGTCTTCTTCTCATCAATTTTGATCATCTCCTCGGCTTCACCGTCGATTTAAGCGATCTGTCGTGTTCCAATTAATAAACTGATCCCTAGAGATATAGATGGGAAAGATAGGTCATTATCATGACGGTAATATCATCGACTATGGCGAAGGTATCGATGGCATCGACTTGACAGAAATCCCGTCAATATCGCTTTTGATAACAAAGCCACCATGTTATTATAATCATTCTATTTATTGAAAAATTGTATGATAGGAATGGAGGATCACAGTCTCATCCGCATCCTCCTCGTCGACGATGAACTTCCATTTTTGGAGATAGCGAAGGGGTTTCTTGAACTCGAAGAGAAATTCAGAGCGGATATTGCAAGTTCTGTTGATGAGGCGTTGAAACTACTTCAAAAGAATTGTTACGATGCAATAATCTCGGATTATCAAATGGGTGATAGTACGGGAATCGATCTCCTCAAAACGATCAGATCCCAGGGGAACCAAATTCCTTTCATCCTTTTTACGGGGAAGGGTAGGGAGGAAGTCGTTATTGAGGCGCTGAATCTAGGAGCAGACTTTTACATCAACAAGGGTACTGATATCCGCTCCCAATTTGCTGAGCTATCGAATATGATTGAGCAAGCGGTGAAACGGAGAAAGTATGAAATTGCGCTTGCTGACAGCGAGAAAAGGTATCGTACGATTTTTATGAACACAGGTACAGCAATGGCAATCGTCGAAGAAGACACAACGATTTCACTCGTAAATGACGAATTCTCACGACTCGTGGGATACGCGAAGGAAGAAATCGAAGGAAAAAAGTCGTGGAAGGATTTTGTCCCGCCATCGGAGATTCCGAGGCTGATGAAATATCATGTAGCGCGCAGAATTGATCCTCGGCACGCTCCACGAAGTTACGAGACATATGCAATAGACAAAAATGGAACTGTGAAGACGATTATAGTAACGGTCGAAATAATTCCTGGAACGAAGCAGAGCCTCTTGTCGGCTATTGACATCAGTGACAAACGGTCGATTGAAAATAAGCTCAGGATGAGTGAACACCGTCTCGCGCTTATAACTGATAACATGCTGGATATGGTCATGCAGGTTGGCCCCGACCTTCTAATCGAATATGCGAGTCCTTCTCATCTTTCATCTGCAGGTCATTCACCTGGAGCCCTGATGGGAAGGAAATTGCATGATTTGATCCATCCTGACGACTTGTCAAAATTAAGTGAGGTCCTGGGCCGTATTGGCATAGATAAGTATTACACGTGTGAATTGAGATTTCGCCGCGCGGATGGCAAGCCACTTTGGGTTGAGACTTTCTGGAATTTCCTCACCGATGAAAATGGGAAATTCGGTGGTGCGGTCATCACGAGTAGGGATATTAGCGACCGCAAGAGACTTGAGAGTATTAAATCGGCGATGCTGCGTATTTCGCAAGCCGTTACCTCAATCGGCTCACTCCAGCAACTATACAGACTCGTCCATTCGATCATGTCGGAGCTTATGCCTGTGAGAAATTTCTACATTGCACTCATTGACAATGAAAATGAGGAGATCACCTTTCCCTATTTTGTCGATGAATACGACCCACCTCCGGGGTCAAGAAAGCTTGGGCGAGGGATCACCGAATATGTGGTCAGGAAGGGAGAAGCGCTTCTCGCTTCAAAGGACGATATTATGCGGTTGAGCAGGGAGGGTGAAATCGAAATTTTCGGTACCCTTCCGGTGGACTGGATGGGGGCACCACTGATGGTCGGCGATAGAAAGCTTGGTGCTATCGTTGTCCAGAGCTATGATGAAACTATCAGATACACTAAGAGGGAGCTGGACATCCTCAACTACGTTTCCGATCAAATCGCCATGGCGATCGATCATGTCGCAGCACAGCAAGGACTTATCGAGGCAAAGGAATTTGCGGAGAATTTAATCAAGACAGCAAATGTGATGATTGTGGGCCTTGATGAAAACGGCAACATCAGGATTTTCAATGATACGGCTGAAAGGATTACAGGCTATAAGGCTGTTGAGGTGATCGGAAAGAATTGGTTCGAGACCCTTGTCCCGAAAGATAGGTACCCAGAAGTATGGGAAGTCTTTTCAGTTTTTAAGGCTGGAGACGCTCTCCTTCGCAACTTCGAAAATCCAGTATTGACGAAGTCGGGAGAGGAGCGTTACATATTCTGGCAGAACAGCGAGATCAGGAATTCAAAGTTTGGTGTGCGTATTGTCTCATTTGGAACCGATATGACTGAAAAGAAGAAAATGATGGAGATGATTGAGAGAACAAACAGAAAACTCAATCTGATCGGGAGAGTCTCGCGTCACGATATCCTCAATCAATTGACAGCCGTGCTTGGTTACATTGAGCTTGCGAGAGATAGGGCAACAGAGAATGATATCCGCAGTTATCTCGAAAAGGCAGCGAATGCTGGAAGGAACATTGAACGCATACTCAACTCGACTCGTGACTACGAGCGTCTTGGTTCAGTAGAACCTCGCTGGGAAAAGGCTTCAGATCTCTTTGAGCGTGGAATTTCCGCTCTCGATACTACCGGCATCAACATAAAGGTCGATCTCGAAGGGGTATTCATCGAGGTCGATCCATTATTTGAGAAAGTCTTCCATAATCTCGTCGATAACTCGATGAGACATGGGAGACATACAAAGAGAATTGAAGTTCGTTACAATGAGGCTGGGGACGGACTTCTCATTGTATACGAGGACGATGGGATTGGGATACGGGATGACTTGAAAAAAGACCTTTTTACTGGAAAGCATGGGAAAGGTCTCTACATGGTCAAGGAAATCTTGTCGATTACTGGCATGAAAATCGAGGAAATTGGCGAGTATGGGAAGGGTGCAAGATTCTGTATATATGTCCCCAGGGGCAGGTACCGATTGACAGAATAAACTACACTCATCCTCCGCATGCTAGTTATAACTGCGTTGGCCAGCTAGATCGACGCGAATGCAACGACAAGAAGGTGCGAATTCTGATAATTATTGTGGCATCGAAAAAAATACGAATGAACCAAGTCGAATACCAATCCAATCGGGATGCGGTGCTAACGGTCGTAAGTTTGTGACCTCAGCCGCTGCTCAGTTCTGTTGCGGCGATTGCCTTATCGATCTCTTTCTTCAATTCTTCTGGAATCCCCCTAATCCCGACCTCCAGGAACCCGCGCACGATGATGCCAACAGCCTCCGCCTCACTCAATCCTCTCGCCATAATGTACTCAACTTGATCCTTTGCAATCTTTCCGACGGCCGCTTCGTGCGTCATTTCTACATCTGGTACACTTGCTTCGAGTTCTGGAATAGCCAGCTGAATCCCCTTCTCTTGGAGGATGAGACCCTTGCACTCGAGATGTGCTCTGATCCCTGGAGCTTCCCCCACGAGTCTACCTCTCGCGATCGATTTCCCACCAGTCGTGATGCTCCTCGAGACGATCTCCGCTCTCGCATTTGGAGCAGAAAGCACCACTTTCGAGCCGATATCAATTTCCGACCCAGGATGGGCAATTGCAACGGTATTGAAACGGCCAAATGATCCTCTTCCTTCAAGCTTTGCCGTCGGGTACATCTGGATTGATTTAACCGGCTTCAGACACACGTAATTGTTCACGTATGTCGCTTCCTCTCCGACGATAACGACTGTCCTAGGTCTGACTCCGACCTGTTCCGCCCAGTTGTGGATCATTGTGAATGTCAGTTTACCACCTTTTTTAATGTAGAACTCTGAGATGCCTAGGTGCAGTGCCTTTTCCACACCAGGTTTCGTGGCACATCCTGTAACGACCTCAAGTTCAGCACCTTCCTCAACGATTACGATATTGTGAACAGTCTGCGCCGCGTTCCTGCTGCCAAGAAGCAGGCATGTCTGAACAGGCATCCTCGCCTTTGCACCCGGCAAAGCTCTGATGAAATATCCATCAGCGTTTTCAAGAAAGGTTGTAGCGGTGTACTTGTCTGTGTCTGGAGGAATTGCCTTCCAATAATAATCATTGACCCAGTCGTACTTCTTGAGTGCTTGCTGCGTCGACATCACTTCGACGCTCTCCTCCTTCTGCGATCTATGCACAACAGCGTTATCGAGGAGAAGGAAACTGCCAGCCCTCCCTTCACCTGTTGGAACGACACCTGCGTTCAGCAACGTGCGTTTAATCTCGTTATCAAGGTTTTCCAGATTATCCGTCTCTGGTGAATTCTTCGGCGCGATATCGTAGTCTTCGAGGTCGATGTCTTCACCGTATGCAGCTCTTTTTCTTTTCGCCGCTTCAGCCCTTTTCCTTAAGTCACTCGAAGAATCTTGCATTTTATGCACTCCTCGTATCCCCTTTTTCTTATTTCTTGTAACAATTCTCTTGGATTACCAGAACAATATATGGTCCCGTTGCACATCACGTAACCAATATCGGCCTCAATATAATCAAGTATTTGGCCAGTGTGGGTGATAATGAGTGCCGACTTTCCGTCGATAGATTTTTTTCCGGCGCACTCGAGACTACCGCTTAGAAGCATTTTTATCGCATTTCCAATTCGTTCGATGCTTTCGAGATCGACCCCTGACTCCGGCTCATCTAGAAGATAAAGGCAGGGGTTCTGTGCGGTAAGTTGTAGCAGCTCAGATCTCTTGATCTCGCCACCAGAGAAACCAACATTGACATCTCTTTCGAGAAATTTCTCCATTCTTAGGGAGGTTGCCAGTTGATATAAGTCACCAGCATTTTTTCCGATCACTCTTATGAGGTTTCCAAGCTTAACACCCACGAGATTCGGCGGTCTCTGCATCATGATACCAATGCCCATTTTTGCTCTCTCGTGCATAGGTAAATGCGTTACATCTACTCCTCTGAAGAGAATTCGGCCTTTTTTGACTTGATATTCGCTAAACCCCATGATCGTCATAAGCAGAGTTGATTTCCCAGACCCATTTGGGCCAAAGAGAACACTCGTGTAGCCAGGCATGACACTCAAATTGACATCTCTGAGAACAGTTTTGCCGCCGACCTCGACCGTAAGATCCTCAATTTCAAGCATACCCTATCACGTTCCAAGTTGGAGAGGCAACAACGACATTTAAGGATATCGGAATTATTTTTTTCGCACGCATTGCGATTTTCTCGGAGATTTGGTCGTTCAGTCGATCGAACTGCTTTTATTGCCGTATCCTCATCTCGCCCATAGGATCAAAGAGGGATGGGATTATCGGTTCAGAAAGGCCAGTTGAAAACGTCATCACTCCAAATTCCAAGAAAAAGGCTCTGAAGTTTATCCTGTTGCTGAGCCTCATTGGTCTCCTTGCCGACATGACTTACGAAGGAGCGAGGAGCATTTCTGGTACATATCTTGGGCTTCTTGGAGCCAGTGCTGCTGCAGTGGCGCTCATTATCGGATTTGGAGAACTGATAGGGTATACACCGAGATTACTCACCGGTAGCATGACCGATCGGACTGGAAAATATTGGGCCTTTTTGTATGTCGGGTATGGCATCAACCTCGTTGCAGTTCCACTACTTGCATTTACTGGCGACTGGGTCACCGCAGCAATTCTCATCATCATCGAGCGTGCTGGTAAAGCGATCAGGGCACCAGCGAGGGATGCGATGCTCTCCCACGCCGCTAGTGAGGTCGGTAGGGGATGGACATTCGGATTGAATGAAGCGATCACATCGGTTGGGGCGGTGCTCGGACCAGTCGTTGTCGCCTTAGTGATGATGATGCATGGTGGCTACTCAACAGCTTTCTTGATCCTGATCATCCCCGCAACTGCCGCGTTTGTCATCCTCTACGTCGCTTGGAAATATTGCCCAGCGCCGAGGGAAATGGAACGATCAAAGACTGTTGAAAAAAGTGGTAAGTTGCCGAAGATTTTTTGGGTTTATGTCGCAGGCGCATCCCTCGTTGCGATCGGGTACATCGATTTTCCATTTCTCGCATATCATTTTCAAAAGATTGGATCTGTTCCCTCGATATGGATTCCAATTTTCTACGCGACGGCCAATGTTGTCGATGCATTTGGAGCGTTGTCGTTTGGTCATCTCTATGATGTAAACGGTATGAAGGTTCTCGTGATCATCACCTTCATTTCTTCGTTCTTTTCAGTTTTTGTCTTTTTCAACAATTTCACACTTGTCCTTATCGGCGTCGCTCTATGGGGGCTCGGCGCTGGATCACAGGAATCCCTTATGCGAGCTGTCATTGCAGAGATAGTCCCGGTCTACAAAAGAGGGTCGGCATTCGGGATCTTCAGTCTTGCATTCGGTGTATTCTGGTTCCTTGGTACGGCTTTCATCGGTCTCATCTATGTTCATTCAATCATTGCAGTTGTTGTGTTTTCATTCTTAATACAGTTATTCGCCGTTGCGATTTTCTTCTTCGTGATGAAAAAATTAGGTCAAAGTTGATGGATAAATCCCCTCGATTCTTTATCTTCGTACAAGGACGACGCGAATCGCATATAAGGATGAAGAAAATCAATGTTAATCTTACGGGAAATTCATCAATTGAAATGCTTAATCAAGAGCGAATTTTTTGTTTTAAGTCTGTGATAGCACTATTATGAGGTATAATTTCGCTATAAGTTTATGATACTACTAATAGGGCATGAGCTTGCCCGTTCCCGCTGAATAATGTCGATTTGCAAGTGATATTTCAATAGTCAATTACTCAAGGAACGCAAGACTGAGAATGACCAGCACGCCTATGATGATTGAAATCATCTGGATGATTGATTTCTTTATGTTCAATTCTTTGTGCATCTCGGGAACGAGATCACTCCCAGCGATGTAGATGAACCCGCCGGCCGCCAGTGGTAACATCAGGGTCGTGTATCCACTTACGCTTTCCCCGATGATAAGCGAAGCAATTGCACCTGCGATCGCAGCCGTCGCGGCGAGAAAGTTAAACAAGAGGGCCTTCCATTTTGTAAATCCCGCGTATACCAGGATGCCGAAATCTCCGATTTCCTGGGGGATTTCGTGCAAAACGATTGCGATCGTTGTCGCTATTCCCACTTCAAAGCCAGCTAGGTACGAGACTCCGATGAGTATTCCATCAATAAGATTGTGTACGCCGTCCGAGACCATATTGATATATCCAACAGGTTTCTTACAGATTTCTTGGAACTCGCAACTGTGCTCATGTCGCCAGTGCAAAAATTTTTCCAAAACAAAGAAGGCGAAAATGCCCGCGATTATGTAAATAGGCACCTCAATTCCCGTCCCATACTCTTCGAAAGCTTCGGGAATCAGATGGACAAACGCGTCGGTAAACAAAGCTCCGACTGCCAAACCAACAAGAATAAAAACAGATGTCTTCAGGATGTTATCATTGAGCATGAGGAACAATATTCCAATTATTGAGATCAGGCTCACAAGTATGACACTAGCGATCGCATAGATCCATGCGGACATTATTCAAACCCCAATGATCAATCAAGTGACTACTTTGTCTGTGGTATTTGGATGTGATTGTTTATGAACTTTATTATTGTTTTTTAATAACAAGTTCTTGTCAGAGGGACACAATGGTATGCGATGATATAAGAGAAAGAGCACAATGAGACTATTGTCAATCTCAAACCAGAATAATTTCTAGTAGACTTAATATTGTTCAGAATTGATTGGGGCTCGGATAATGCAAGTCTAATGTCAAATGAGAAGAACATTTGATGGAAGCACACCTAATGGCAATTTCAGGGATGAGTATGGATTCTTTCGGAAAGGTGCTCGTCGTCGGGGGAGGCGTAGCTGGTCTACAGACAGCACTCGACCTTTCCAGCGCTAATCTTCAGGTTTACTTGGTCGAAAAGGAAGCGGTTCTGGGAGGTATTGTGGCTGGGCTTCATAGAGTCTTCCCGTCCATGGAACCGGGGGCTTCTATTGCCAAGAGGTTGACTGGTGAAATTTGTTCGCGACCAAGCGTCTCAGTTTACACGAATACGGTCGTCCAGGACATCCGGAGGAGCTCCGATCGATTCTCCGTAATTCTTTCACCAAGGGAGGGGGAGGATCAAAAGCAAGAAATCGAAGTTGACGCGATTGTCATAGCGACGGGACTCGTTCCAGTCGATCTGACACTCTTCCCTGAATATGGCTATGGCAAGTACTGCGAAGTGATGAGCTCAATTGAGTTTGAGCGGTTGCTCGTCGAGGAGGAGAGGAATGTCAAAGGTCTTTTCAGCGGGCAGGATGGCAATTGCAACAAAACAATCGCTTTCGTTCAGTGCGCGGGCTCGAGAACTGGGAGGAGTGGCGGAGTGCCTTACTGTAGTGGCGTCTGCTGTATGAATTCAATAAAAAACGCGATCCTCCTCAAGGAATCACATCCAGATTTTGATGTCTGGGTCTTTTATATTGATATCAGAGTCCATGCTACTTACGGGGAAGAAATGTACAAAAAAGCGAAGGAATTGGGAGTTAAATTCGTCCGCGGGCAACCCTCCTTGATTTTGAAAAAAGAAAAATCGGAGAAGGCCATCGTGTGCGGGGAAAATACATTGCTCAGGGAGCTTTACGAGCTCCCAGCGGACATTGTGGTTCTTAGTACAGGCCTCAGACATCCAGAGTCGAGTCTTGAGCTATTTCGCATACTCAACCTTCCAGTTTCATCTAACGGCTTCCCTTCAAATGTGAAAGATTCTCTCGATCTATGTAGTACGCCTGTCGAGGGCGTTTTCGTGGTGGGGTCGGCAGAATCCCCGAAAGACGTTTACAGCGCCATCACGCAAGGCAGGGCTTGCGCGATGAGGGTTTTCGAGTACCTCATGTCGTGAGAGACCAGTCTGCATCGACCTTCTTATTTTGATTTCCTCTTTGCGCAGATGGTAGATTTTGTCTCTAGACTCGCCTATTATTTCCCTAACTAGCTTGCTCCAACTGGGATTTAGTGCTCCTTGGTATAGATAATCGTGTTTCTATTTTATCGAACCGTTTCGACGATTGCTCTGAACTCCTTTTCAGTTAGCAATCCCTTCTTCCTGATCGATGCGTTCTTTACTTCGAGGAGAACCTTTCTCGCCCTCTCTTCGCTGAGTTCAATTCCGATCTTTTCCGCCCAATAGAGCACTGATGCCAAACCGCTTTTCTTGCCCAATACAATTCTCGGTGGGTCCTGTCCAACAAGAGTCCAGTGATATGGAAACATTGTCAGAGCCTTGTTCTTTTTCTCGAGTGTTTTCCACCAACCAGCGACAATGCCAGATTCGATTGAAAAGAGCTCGTTTCCGACAATTGGCTTGTTTGGTGCTTTTTTCACCCCGCTTGCCTTTTCAACCGCGTCAGAGAGTTCCTTGAAACGCGAGAAATCTAGGTCAAGATCTTGTCCATAAAGGACTTTCAGGCACATCGCCGTCTCCTCAAACGATGCGTTTCCAGATCGTTCACCGAGTCCGTTGACAGTCGTGTGCACAACTTCTGCACCCGCTTTGACCGCTGCGATCGTGTTTGCGACAGCGAGACCGAAGTCATTGTGTGTATGAACCTCGATCGGTACTCTGAAAGCGTTCTTCAGCATCGTGACCAATTCCGTCATACCCTCAGGCGAAAGCGCCCCGAATGTGTCGACAACGTTGAGTGCGTCCATATGTCCTTCTTCCGCGACTGCCCCGATGATATCGAGCGCCCATTCAGCGTCTGCACGTGATAGATCGATGCAAAAGAATGATACGTAAAGTCCGTGATCATGCGCATAAGCAGTTGCCTCAACAGCCAGTTGTTTCGCCCTGTCCTCAGACCATTCGTACGCGTCGCCAATGAGATGTCCGCTCGATGGCACCTCCATGATCACTCCGTCGACGTCGCAGGCCACGGAGGTCTCGACATCTTCTTTCATACATCGCGTAAAGGCGAAAATTTCAGCATCGAGCCCCGCATTTGCGAGCATCTTGACCGCTTTTTTGTCGTCTTCAGAGACAAGAGGCATTCCACCCTCAATCCTGTCGATGCCGATCTCGCTCATCATCGTTCCGATCCTCAACTTCTCTTCGCTCGTAAAGACAACGCCAGGTTGCTGTTCCCCGTCCCTAAATGTCGTGTCATGGAACTTGACCTTTGGTATATCTAGGCTTTTTCTGAAATTGTAATGGCTCACCCAATAATCCTCTGATTTCCATTTCATAGAGACACTAGGAGGGAGAAAAATATCTCAGCGTAAAAGGCTATGCATTTATCGAGGAACTGAGGATTTCATTGCGGGGATGGGATCGTCAGTCTGCGTTTGAACCCCGGATGTCAATTGACCAATGCACGGAATTAATAAAAGGTGCAACGCAATTCCTGTCGATGTGTCAAGAAAAGTGTTTGATCCGCAGAAGGAGCACTGGGACACCGTGTACAAAACGAAACCAGATTATTTTGGGGAAACGCCGAGTGAATTCGCGAGGAGGGCGTTGAGCTTTTTTAAGGAGAATAAGGCCAGGAGGATTATCGAACTCGGCTGTGGGGAAGGTAGGGATACGATCATGTTCTTGAAGGAAGGCTTCGAGGTCATCGCACTGGATTATTCCCCTATTGCAATTGAACATCTCGTGCAGAAGGCGAAGGCCAACCAGTTGAGCGAATCGCTTACCGCAATGGTCCACGACGCCCGCGATGGTATCCCGCTGACTGATGCGAGTGTCGACGGCATCTTTTCACACATGTTTTTTACGATGCAACTGACGGAGAAGGAGCTCGATTTTATTTTCCAGGAATGTCTCCGGGTGATGAGACCTGGTGCGTTCAATATCTATTCCGTGAGAAACATTCACGACCCCCACTACGGGAAAGGTATCCACAGGGGTGAGGACATGTGGGAAAGTCCTCAGAAATTCGTCGTACATTTCTTCTCATTGGAAAAGGTCAAGCGACTCGCTCGCGGGTATGAGATCTGTCATATCAGCGAGTTTGATGACCCCTCACCTACTTACACAAAAAAACTCTACGAAGTCATTTTGCGCAAGATTTGAAAAAAGAAGAATGAAAAGGTTGAGAAAGCCTGACTAACAAGCTTACTGCTTCCTGCCGCCTTTCGCAAGAACAGCCGCAGCGGTGACGACAGCTCCGATTCCTATTACTGCAACAGCGATCCAGGTCACTGGAATTCCTGCGGAAGTGGCAAGACTCGAGATCTCAATAGTATGCTCCGAGAAGTGAGGCACATAGACGAGGACGTACTGAAGCCCGTCGATCTCGAATCCATAGTATCTAGCGTCGGAAGTCGATGTACCAGTTGCGTTGAGGATCTCGTCCATATCGTTTGCTTTTGCCACATCGCTACCATCGAGCTTAACACGGAGCTGGTTGGATACACTGATTGTGTCGTTGTCCAGCATGAAGAGGAAGAGGCGACCTTCGTGTTGTTCCGATGCGACTTGCACGGTCACCCTGTTCTGCGCCGCCGAGACAATCCTGAATGTGTAGCGGTGATCATAGACTTGGGCGTCGTAGATCGTATCACCGTTGTGCACCATGACTCTGATTTCCGCGCAAATGCGCCCCCCCACAACAGCGTTCATGAGCTGCGATTGCATGCCTAGACCTGTTCCATGGAAGTAAGGCCTCATCCTGAAAAAGAGATGCGTGTCGTTGCCAGAAACGTTGAGGTATGTCCCCTCTCCATTTTCTACGAGGCTCGCAGTTCCGTTTGAAACCCCTATCGCGCCGACGAAGTTGTCCTTTGTGATCCTGTATACCACATCAAGGCAGGTGTTATTGGAACTGACCTGCTGGATTTCAAAATCTTCTGGGATCGTGATGCTTATCTCGGCCGGGCCCTTTGCCATGATGTGGAGGAGGGCCGTCGGATTGTTGTGAGCGATGACGCGGTGTGTTTCGTCAGAAGCCACGAAAATCGAGCCTATGACCTTGACGTTTTCGGATGTGAAGTCGCTGATCTCGATGTTCTCAAAGACTCTTAGCATTTCATCCCCCTCTCTGACGGAATAGTTGGTTATTGTTCCGGTCGATTCGTCGAAATTGAATGCAATGAAGAATCCAGTGACGGTACCATTGTCGTATTCAACCGGACCGAACAACCTTCGCTGTAATCCAATCTGGCACATTTCCATGATTCTTTCTCTCATCTGCTCTTGTGTCATCTGCTTGCCGCTCTGGAACCCTAGGCAGTTCTGGTCGCTGTCCCCGCAGAAATTTGTCTGGGCCGTCTGACCCATCCCTACTGCTTGTACTGAACTGGATATGGCCACCATTGTGAGCAGCAGGGCAACGAGCAACGGCGACATGACGATGCCGATGATTTTCTTTTTCATTTTGCAATCACCTAATTGTTGCACAAAATGATTATTTGAAGAGGTTTTTGGTTCAAGGCTCGAACTCGTTCGGACAAGCATCGAACGAACTCTCGGGGACCAACAAGTAATATCCCTCTTGGGGACATTAAGGTGTTCGAATGGATATGTATTGGGGAATGGTTAAGAGGTCCCTTCATCCCCCTTTATCGCGGAAGACAAAGAATCGCTAGGGCAGTCGACCCGCCTCTTGCACGATCCTAGTGCCCCATTCCTTATTCGAAAGGGCGTGCTGGTGCAGATATGCGCCGATCGTCCTGTTTCTGATAAGGCCGTCGTTCCTTCCGTCGATGCCAACGCCACGTTCAATCACATATGCATATGGCCCAAATGGAACTGGCAATACGCGGGAATAATGAAACTCATGGCCCCGGATCTTCATACCTTTGAAAAGAAAATTATGTTCTGTTCCAATGGCACTGACATAAGCAAGTCCCTGGCGCTCCGTTGTCATCTCAGTGTCGCAGTCGAAGATCCCAGCCATAGGCCATTTTTTTCCTTCATAGGAGACTGACCTGCAGAAGGTCATAAGCCCTCCGCATTCCCCGTAAACTAGTTTGCCCTCCAACGCCGCAGACCTCAATCCCTCTATGAAATCCTGATTTGAGCTAATCTCCTCAGCAAAGATTTCTGGATATCCCCCGCCGATATAATATCCATCAGCGACAGGAAAGGCATCGCCTTCCGCTGGTTTGAATTTGATAACTCTAGCACCAGCTGCCTCGATCGATTCGATATTCTCTGGATAGTAAAATGAGTAGGCCTTATCGACTGGGATAGCGATTCTTATTCCCTTATTCTCCCCCTTTCTAAAAGGAAATTCCGCTGGGAAATCGATCGGTTCGACCCTTTCTGAGATGTCTATCAACCGTTCCAGGTCTATCTCCGATGCGATATCGGCCGTCATTTCTACCGTCGCCTTGGCGTCTTTCTTCTCTGGCATTGTCACGAGCCCAAGGTGTCTTTCAGGTAGACGCTCCTTCCTCCTTTCGATCGCACCGATGACCTCTGTTTTCGTCAACGATTCGACGGCTTCGGTCGCCTTTTTCCTGTGCCTTTCACCGCTCACTTGGTTGAGGATCACCCCCTCGATCCTGACTGACTCGTCGAGCATCTTGAAGCCGAGTACGTGTGCAGCAGCGCTCTTTGCAAGGCTTCTTGCGTTGACAACGAGGACAACAGGGGCACCAAGAATCTTTGCGATCTCAGCAGTGCTCCCGACATCGCCAGTCGAAGTGAGTCCGTCGTAAAGCCCCCTGACACCCTCGATGATCGCAATATCCGCGTCTCTCGTCGACCAGCCGAAAATATTGAGGATTGTATCGCGATGGAGCATAAATGAATCGAGGTTTCTTGACGGACGGCCAGTTGCCGCAGTGTGGTACGCAGGATCGATGAAGTCGGGGCCAACCTTGAATCCTTGAACCTTGAATCTTTTCGAAAGAAGCGCCATTAGACCAGTAGCAACCGTTGTTTTTCCTACGCCGCTCCCCGCACCGGCGATGACGACCCGCCTGATGCCCATTATTCATTCTCCCTCAGCAAAGCCCGGATCTCCTCCGGGTCGATGGGTTTCGGTATCCTGAGATCTGAATTTTTCAATATCGCGTCAGCTAGTCTACGATAAGCACTAGCTTGCGAACTCTCCGGTGCGCCCTCGATGACGGTCTTTCCCCTGTTTTCACATTCCCTCACTATAGGGTCTCGTGGAATGAAGCTGATCATGTGGCTTCCGATCTTCCTTGCGAATTCGCTTACAATTCTTTCTTCATTTCTGATTTCTCTTGAATTGCAAATAAGACCACCCAGGTTGACCCTCAGGTTCTCAAGCCCTCTGACAATATTGTTCGCGGCGTATAGGGAGAGGTATTCGCCGCTTGTGACGATGTAGACCTCGTTTGCAAATTTCTCGCGAAGCGGCGCGGCAAAACCGCCACAGACGACGTCGCCTGGGACATCGTAGATGATGACATCGATGTTGTCCGCGAAATAGCGCTTGTAAAGTTCTTGCACAGCGACGATGATCCCCCGACCAGCACATCCCACGCCAGCGATCGGCCCACCCGTCTCTATGCATTTGACACCGTTGAAACCTTCCACGTAAGCTGGACGGTTTTCGCCGGGTGACGATCTCAGTCTCTCCAAAAAAGTCTCAATCTTGCGACCGCCGAGGAGCGTCATGCTCCCATCGGCTTTCGGATCACATCCTATGTACCAAGTGTTGAGTCCTCTTTCACCGAGGGCGGCGGCTACGTTTGCCGATATAGTCGATTTACCGATGCCACCTTTACCATAGATGGCGATCTGTTTCATGTCTGCACCTCGTCAACGAGCTCCCTGATCGTGTCCCCGAGCTCGCTATTGACTATCCCCCTAGCCCCCATGAGCATCGAGTGCGTCGAGATTTCCCCGACCGCAAAGGTGAAACCAGAGTCAATGAAATTCCTCAGCTCCCTCGGCTGATCGGTCACGAGAATGTCCTCCACCCTGAGGTCTGGGATAGCATGCGGCAATCCGCACAGAACACGGAGGTCTATCCCTTTGTCTTCGAGATATTTTGCAGCCCTCTCCCCAGCAACGGGGTATTCGTCAAGCCCACCGCTCAAGTAATCGACCGTGACACCAGCTTCTCTCAGGTCTCTGAGGATGTCCATTGAATACCTTCTGATGCGGGGGAGACCGATGTTCGGATCTGTATTTGCAACGTAAACCACATACCCTCCGATCCTCCTTCTCGCGTATTCAATCGCGCGCATCACATCGGCGAATCTATATGCCGTCTCCTTTTTGGCGTTGAGGACCACGGCGATCCTTTTGTTTTGGGAGAGGTATTCAATAATCCTCTTTGCAACTTTCAACTTCGTTGCACCACGGTGGGGTTTAAGGTAAGGCTTACTCGTCATCCCCCTCTCTCTTTCTAGCGCGGTTGCACGCATAAGCATTTCCTTCTGGCGTTCAAACTCCTCATTCGGGATGATCCCCTTGCTCGCCGCTACCTCAAGAACCTTGATCGCTCCCACTGTATTAGGTCCAGCGCACGCATGGATATCGATCGGGAGGACGGTCGAGCGAATCCCTGCCTTCTTGATCGCCGCATCGAGGTTCTCGCCGATGATCATACTCGCGCAGGTTCCGACGACGCCGACTAGTTTCGGTGAGAACTCCTCATCCACTTTCTTGAGAACCTCCACAAGCCGTTGTTCAGCACCGAAAATAAGGTCGTTCTCCTGCATACCTGTCGTTACAACGGTGACACCAGCTTCCTCAAGCAGCCGGGACGCTGTGAAGCCACAGCCTGGAGGGCCGTGCATGACGATGACATCGACATCTAAATCCCTAAGGGTGTACATCGCAGCGATGATCGGACTTGGCCTCGGATGGAGTACATCAGTCATCTGAACCCCTCCTTGGTGCACCAGAGAACCACCTCGGAGTCTTTGCCAACTTCAGCGATACTCCCGATCACACGGAACACATCTCCATGCAACATGTCATCATAGGAGTCGCCCAGCAAGCACGCATCGCTGATACAATCCCTATGGTCAATAATAACTTTTTCAAGTGCCCTGAGGTCAAGCTTCTCACAGACCCTCTTGGAGACCGGTTCGACGACAACAGCAATTCTCTTCAATTGGTAATAACCCTTCAAACACTCGATAAGGAAGCGCACGGAGTTAGCGCTGACGCCAGGATTCCTGTCACGAATAACCCATAAAGCGCCTTCCTTTCTGATTTCTCCCCTCCCAGGCACTCCCTCGAAAACAGCGAGAGATTCTGTAATCTCCTTGAGACTAAAGCCGAGGTCAACGGCAACTGTGGCCGCAGCTGAAAAAGCTGGAAGATATGCTGGCACGACAAAGTTCCCGGAAAGACCGACTGTTGCATAATCTCCGCCCTTTAGGACTATCTTTATTTCAGCCCTATCCCCAAGTCGCAACCCCTGACCAATTTCTACATCGACGTCCCCGCCGTTACCGAATGTTAAAACCCTGATGTCTTTTCCCACGTGAGGGGTCCAGAGGCTTCTCTCATCCTCCCTGATAACGAGCGTCCTCTTCACCGTCTGGGCCATTTGCACCTTTCCGTCAAATGCCCTTCTCGTTCCTTGTGCAATTGGATAATCGTCACCTATCGTTGTAATGACGCCGATGTCTGCGAGTCCCGTCCCGCCCAAGGAGACCTCGAAAACGCCGATGTCAAACTCGACCCCCATCCTCGCAATCTCCAGGATCGAAGTAGGTGCGATGCTCACCTTCTCCTTAATCGTCTTCTTCTTCTCACCGTCATACAGGACGAGCCCGCCGCTACTCAATAGCAAGACGCGATTCCCTTTGGCGCTGAGAAGACCGGCGACTAGGTGGGCTGTTGAAGTCTTCCCCTTTGTACCAGTTATCTCAATAATCTTTGCATCGAAGGCGCAGAGCTCACCAACGGCCCTGTGCGTCGTGATCTTTTTCCCCCATCTTACTCCGTCGAGAAACCGATCAGGGCAGTGGACGGGCGCGACCACAATGTCGAAAAAATCCGCTGGTGCCTTGTTTTCGAGACAAATACCAGCACTGGCGGCCTCCCTTTTAAGTTCTTCTCCACCAGTTCGGTAGCAATCAACCAGCGTGACCTCCGCACCCCTCTGCCGGTACTCCAAGGCGAGGGTCAAGCCACCGTGCGTCGCGTCCATTACGAGGACCTTCACAACTACTCCTTCCCAAGCCTCTCCCTTACTCGCTCCTCGAGAATATCGACAATACGATCATCGAATCCGATTGGCTCACAATACTTAATGGTGATCTTCTTTCCATTGATTTCCACGACCCCCCCTTTGCTTCCTTGGGGGATCCCGAGCTCAGATGTGATGTCGTCCCTTGTGTGGATCCCATGCGCGAGGAAACATGGGACTACACAAACCGTGTCAATGCCCTCTGTGAGCAATTGATCCAATCCTTCTTTGATCGTCGGTCGATTAATGTTCATGAAACCGACGGCGACCGAGAATTCCTTGAGCCGTTCTCCGAGTTTAGCAGCATAATGACTGACGACGTTCTTATTGTAGTCAAGCTTACTTCCGTGTCCTACGACGAGTATCCCTCTTTTATCCATAAAGTCATCCTCACTTCTCACATTTTTCTTTGATAATTCATTCCGGATTAATCACTGCCATAATAAAATAACTTCCATTTAATCGGCCCGCTCTGAAGAATCTTAAATCGATTAAATGATCACACTGGCAGGTATCCATTGGTCATGATTTCATACAAGTGGTCGAGATCTCCCAATTCATTATGTCGTTCGTACACGCAAGTGATAAATTCTTTTCGAACACACCTGACTTTCACTCTATGCGACAAGAATTCTGGTGTGGCCTTCCGCTTTAGAATACGCGCTGGTCAGATGAAAACCTACCAGGCCTAATCATGCGAATTAAATTGAAAATATCTACTCGCCGTGAGAAAAGGTTATTATCTCATATCAGAATGCTTCGGGTGCATATGGAGTAAAAACTCTCCTTGCCATTAGAGTGGTGCCGATGCTTCCTCTCATGATCGATCTTACCGGGAAAAGGGTTGTGGTCTTTGGTGGGGGTGAAGTCGGACTCCGCAAGGCAAGGTACTTCGCAAGGGAGGCTGAGGTCGTCGTAGTCAGTCTCGAGATCCCCATGGGCTCGAAAGACGAAGGCCTGGAATTTGTCAAAGAGGACATTCGAACCTCATTTGAACGTTGGGTCGCATGGGCGGATTTTGTAGTCGCAGCGACTGATGATTTCTTCCTCAACGATATGATTTGCGCCTGTGCCATTTCCATGGGTAAACAATTCAATAGGGCTGACGGCATCGGGTCTTTTTTAATACCCTCCGTCATCGATCGGGGCAATTTTGTTGTCGCAATCTCCACGTTAGGTCGCAGTCCAGCTGTTTCAAAGGTTCTCAAGGAAGAGATCGATAAGCTCATTGATGCAAACTGGTCATTAATGGTGGAGCTGCAGGAAGAATTGCGAAAGGAAATCAAAGAAAAGATCCCCGATCAAAGGCTGAGGGAAGCGTTTTTGCGATCAGTGGTCCAGGACAAGGAGATTCTTGCGATGCTTGGCGAGGATTATCAATCAGCGAAGAGACGGGCACTCAAGAAAGTGGACAGAGGTAGTTGAAATGATCATAAGCGCACATGTAACGCACAAATCCGTCGATATGAAGGCCCTTGAACTCATTGGCCGGCATGATGAGAAAGCGTTATTGCACCATCTCCGCCGGGTTCCAGGAGTGAAGGAATGCGCGGTACTCCGTACATGCAACCGTGTCGAGCTCTATGCCGTGACGGATGAGCCGAGTGTGACGAGGAATGGAATGGAGGCGATGGTCAGCAGGTTCATTCCATTTGACCACGATCAAAATCTCGTCCAGTTCCGCTCCGATCTTGAATCGATCAGACATCTGCTTAGAGTATCAAGTGGTCTAGAGTCGATGATCGTCGGGGAAGATCAGATACAGTTTCAAGTAAAACGTGCATATGAGCTCGCGGAGAGCGAGGGGTGTATCGGCCCCGTTCTCTCTCTCATCTTCAGGAAGGCGATCAGCGTCGGGAAAAAAGTTCGCACGGAGACGAGGGTTAACAAAGGGGCGGTTTCAATTGGGTCGGCTGCTGTTGACCTCGCGGAACGCCTTCTCGGTAGCCTTGAGGGTAAGACGATTCTCGTCATCGGAGCGGGAGAAATGGCGACACTGATCGCGAAACACCTGATCGGAAAGAAACCGAACGCTATCTTCGTTTCAAATCGCACATATGACAGGGCTGTTGAACTCGCATGGCACCTCGGTGGCCAGGCGATCCGTCTCGACAGCCTTTATGACTATCTGCATAGGTGCGACATCGTTCTCGTCGCGACTTCGTCTCCGCACGTGATCCTCGATCGCGCCCGAGTGGAGAAAGCGCTCGCCAAGAAGGGTGAGGGGGAGAAACTCATCATCATCGATGTCTCGTTCCCGAGAAACGTCGCTGATGATGTCCGATCGTTGAGAAATGTGGAGATGCACGACATTGATGGTCTCAGGGATATTGCACAGGAAAACATAATGAGGAGGAAGAAGGAGGTTCTCGAGGCCGAAAGGATCATCGGCGAAGAGCTTTCATTGCTGGAAAAGAAATTGGAAGAAATGGGGGCGTCGGAAGTTATCAAGGCGCTCCGTCAGAAATTCGAGGCGATCAAGGAAGTGGAGATTCGCAAGGCGATAAACCGGCTTAATCACAGTCCAGAGGATATCGAAACGATCGTGACGGATTTTGCAAATGCCCTTGCGAATCGGTTCTTGGCCGATCCGACGGAGATGCTTAAATTGGCCTCTCGTGAGAAAAGGGCAGAAATTCTTAAGGCCGCGCGCGAATTATTCAGATTGGAGGAGAGTAAAAATGTTTCCTGATACGAGACTGAGGCGTCTGCGGATGAACCCGCAGATCAGGGAGATGGTGAGAGAGACGCGATTGTCCGTTAAGAACTTCATCTATCCGATGTTTTTCAACGAAAACCTGACGAAGCCGAAACCGATCACATCGATGCCGGGGGTGAATGCGTATCCCGTTAAAATGGCGGGGGAGCAGGCGGCCGAAGCATACGAACTCGGCATCCCGGCGGTCATGGTTTTTGGGATACCGAGGCACAAGGATGAAGAGGGTAGCGGCGCGTGGGCAAAAGATGGCGTGGCACAGAAAGCGATCCAGAATATTAAGAAAGCGAGTGATGTTGTCGTCGTCGCCGATCTCTGTCTCTGCGAATACACATCACATGGTCACTGCGGGAAGGTCAGGGATAATGAGATCCTCAATGACGAAACACTTGACCTCTACGCGAAGACCGCAGTCAGCCAGGCAGAGGCTGGTGCAGACATGATCGCACCGAGCGGAATGATGGACGGTATGGTCGCATCGATTAGAACGGCACTGGATGATGCTGGCTTCAAGAACATCCCGATCATGTCGTATAGTGCGAAATACGCATCGGGATTCTATGGCCCATTCAGGGAGGCTGCTGAATCAGCGCCGAAGTTCGGGGACAGACGGTCACACCAGATGGATCCCCCGAACGCGCGTGAAGCCCTCAGAGAAATGGAGCTAGATCTTGCGGAGGGCGCGGACATCTTGATGGTCAAACCGGCACTTGCATATCTGGATGTGATCAGAGACGCGAGAATCATGTTCAATGTGCCGATCGCGGCGTATAACGTGAGTGGCGAGTATTCGATGATCATGGCGGCCGCTGCGAACGGGTGGCTCGATAAAGATAGGATAATGATGGAAGTTCTCACTGCGATAAAGAGGGCAGGCGCTGATATCATATTGAGCTATTTCGCAAAGGACGTCGCGAAGAAGCTGAAGGAGTGAGGTTCTCCAGATGAGGGATACGTGTCGATCAAAGGAGCTCTACGACCGAGCGAAGAGACTCATGCCCGGTGGCGTCTCGAGTCCTGTGAGGGCGTTCGCACCTTATCCAATATATATTTCGAGGGGTAAGGGGTCGAGAGTCTGGGACGTTGATGGAAATGAATACATTGACTATTGCATGGCATTCGGTCCACTGATCCTCGGGCACGCTCACCCCTCTGTTGTCAAAGCCGTCCAGGAACAAGCAGAGAACGGAACGCTCTACGGAGCTCCGATTGAGAAGGAAATCGAGCTCGCCGAGATGATCTCCCGCTATTATCCTTCTATTCAGATGGTGAGATTTGTCAGCAGCGGTACCGAAGCGACGATGCATGTTCTCAGACTAGCACGTGGATATACTGGGAGGGACAAAGTGATCAAGGTCGAGGGTGCCTTCCATGGTGCCCATGACGCTGTACTTGTCAAAGCGGGCTCTGGCGCTACGACACATAGCGTGCCGAATTCGTTAGGGATTCCAGCGGAAGTCACGAAGAACACGCTGCTCGCCCCTTTTAATGACATTCCTGCCGTTGAGAAAATCGTTAAGGAAAATAAGAACGAAATCGCCGCTCTTATTATTGAGCCAGTCATCGGGAACGCAGGACCAATTTTGCCGGATGAGGATTACCTTGCCTCCCTCAGGGAACTGACGAGCGACGAAGGGATTTTGCTGATTTTTGATGAAGTCATCACTGGATTTCGCCTCGCAATGGGTGGTGCTCAGGAATATTTTGGTGTCAAGCCTGATTTGACGACGCTCGGCAAGATCGCTGGTGGCGGTATGCCACTCGGGATCTTCGGCGGCCCCGAGGAAATTATGTCAATGATCTCCCCGACGGGGAAGGTGTACCAGGCGGGCACTTTTAGCGGGAATCCGATGAGTCTCGCCGCGGGTATCGCGACGATAAAGGAGCTGGCGAGGATTGGACATTGGGAGTTGAATCGAAGGGGTGAAGCGCTCAGGAAGGGGATTGAAGGTGTAGTCAATGATTTGCGTCTCGATTTCACCGTGGCTGGTATAGGTTCAATGTTCCAGCTCTTCATGACGAAGGGTCCAATACGCAATTACGAAGATGCGAAGAAATCGGATACTGCGCTCTTCAACAGGCTGTTCAGAGGTCTCCTCGAGAAGGGTATTTATTTACCCCCCTCTCAATTCGAAACGAATTTCCTGTCGACGGCGCATTCTGACGATGATATCGAGAGAACTGTGAACGCATTTGACGAAGTCTTGAGGGAAATTACACGATGATCGTCGGCACGCGCGGAAGCAAGCTCGCACTCGCTCAGACCTCTATTTTTATTAACGCCCTTAAGAAGAAGTTTCCAGATGTTAGTGTTGATATCAAGAGGATCGTCACGAGTGGCGATAAGATCAGAGACCGCCCCTTGAGCGCCCTTGGTGGATATGGTGCCTTCGTCAAAGAGCTTGACAGGGAGATACTCGATGGGAATATTGATGTCGCTGTGAACAGCCTCAAGGACATGCCTGTTAAGTTGACGGAGGGGACCTGCCTCGCTGCGGTACTTCCCAGGGGGCCAGTCGAGGATGTAATTATCCCTCCCCTTCCATTGGAAAAACTTCCCCCTGGTTCGGTCGTTGGGACTTCGAGTATCAGAAGAAAAGCGCTGCTGATGAGCAAGAGGGGCGACCTTGTCATCAAGGATCTGCGGGGCAATGTGACGACACGCCTGCGCAAACTCGAGTCGAGAGAATATGATGCGATCGTCATGGCGAGGGTAGGGTTGGAGCGAATTGGATTTGGGGGTCATTTTCTCCCGCTGGACCCAGAAGAATTTATCCCAGCAGTCGGACAGGGCGCGATTGCGGTCGTTTGCAAGAAGGGTTCAGAATACGAGGAGATGTTGAAGTCTATTGAGGATCCAGTGACAAGGATGGAGGTCGATGTGGAGCGATTTATCCTGGGGGCACTCGGCGGTGGGTGCTCCGTTCCAATCGGCCTATGGGCCAAGGTCGATGGCAATCATATGAGGGTGAGGGGGGTTGTATTGACCGAGTTTGGTAAGCGACTGGCGAAGGTCGATCGAACGTTCGCAATTGAAACGATTCCACAAGCTCTTGATAGTATCGTTTCTGAACTGAGAAAAGGGATGGAAAGTGATCGACGATGAGTGACGGGAAAGGGGAAGTCTTTCTGGTAGGGGCAGGGCCTGGCGATCCTGGCCTGATCACGGTGAAAGGGAAGGCAGTCATCGAGAAGGCGGATGTGATCGTGCATGATTTCCTGATCCCGAAGGAACTCCTCTCCTTCGCGAAAAAAGGGACGGAGATCATCGATGTGAGCAAGAGGGGTGGCGAGCATCTTGTAGAACAAAAAGTGATCAATGAAATTCTCTTGGAAAAGGCGAAGGAAGGGAAGACTGTTGTCAGGCTGAAAGGCGGTGACCCTTTCTTATTCGGCAGGGGAGGGGAAGAGGCTGAGTTTTTGAAAAGGCATGGAATCGATGTGCACGTGATCCCTGGTGTGACCTCGGCGATCGCTGTCCCTGCGCTTGCGGGTATCCCGGTCACGCATCGAGATTACTCATCGGCCTTCACTGTTGTTACGGGTCATGAGAGCGCTGAGAAAGAAAAGGAGGTTCTCAATTGGGACGCACTCTCCTCCATTGGCGGCACGATCGTCATCCTCATGGGGGTTTCGGCGATGGAGCGAAATATAGAAAGACTTCTTGCCGGGGGGCTCGATCCGGAGACGCCGGTTGCAGTCATTGAAAGAGGGGCGACAGCGGAGGAACGCGTCGTCACTGGTTCGTTGTCAAAGATCTCAGAGATATGCAGGAGGGAATCGATCAGACCGCCAGCACTGATCGTCATTGGTCATGTTGTTTCTTTAAGAAACATCCTTGGTGATTTGCGTTGATGCGCCTCGCTATCATGCGGCCAGAAGAAAAGATTGAAGAAGCGGTCGAGATTGCGAAATTTCATGGATTTGAGCCGGTCTGCGCCTCGCCGTTGAAGGTGAGAATCGTCGATTCTCCTGATTATGATGTATTTCTCCACCAAGCAATACTGGGGCAGATCGACATCGTCATTATCACGAGTGCGGTCGGTGCGAGGGCGATGGTCGAGCTGGCTGATAAGAGGGGTAGAAGGGACGAATTGATCGAAGCTCTGGAGCGGATTTGCATCGTCACGATCGGCCCCGAGACGGCAAAATCGATCGAGGGCATAGGGATTCGCGTGGATATGATGCCCAGGATTTTTTCATCAGAAGGCATCATTGAAATGCTATTATCATCGTCCATTGAAGGTAAGAGGATATTCCTTATTCGATCGGATAAGGGAGAGAGAAAGCTTGTCGAGAAGTTGAGGGAGTGTCGCGCTGAGGTCACCGAGACTATCGTTTATTCGCTCGTACCGGATCTTGAAGACCCAGGTTTGTCTAAAATTGTCGATGCCATGGTCGCAGGGGATTTGGACATTCTTGCCTTCACGAGCCCCATGTCGGCAAGAGTTTTCCTTGAAGCTGCGGTGAGAAAGTATCCAGAAAAAGTTGTAAACGAGGCGCTTGACCGTTCGATCGTTGCGGCGATCGGGGAGCCGACGAGACGGATGCTGGAGTCCTCTGGGGTCAGGGTTGACGTGGTGCCCCCAAGGGCGACATTCGAGAGTCTTATTCACAGCATCAAGAGCAGGGTCTCAGGCCGGTTTTGAAAAAATGAATTGCAACACCTTATCTCTATCAATTTCTATTCTTGCGGCACTCCTCATCGATAATGCCTAGCGCTTCATCGACCGTCAATGGGAGGCGGAATTTCCTGTTGGTCGTGCGGCGCCACCGATCCATTAGCCTGAGCATCGATGGTAATTCGAGATTAGCACTCGTGAGGACATCTGGCCTTTCGACGAGTTCTGACGGTCTGCCGTCAAAGATTACTGACTTTCTCAACACGATCACCCTGTTCGTCAGTTCGAATGCGACAGAAAGGTCATGCGTGGCCAGTACAACCGTCTGAGAAACCGAGTCAAGAATATTGACGAGATCCCTCCTTCCCTGGGGGTCAAGGTTCGCCGTGGGTTCATCGAGAAGGAGGATCGGTGCCCCCATTGCAAGCACCCCAGCGATTGCAACTCTTTTCTTCTCGCCATAGCTCAGATGGTGCGGCACTCTCTCTTCGTACCCCTCGATGCCGGCCATTTTCATCGCTTCTCCCACCCTCTTCTTTACCTCCTCTTCGTGCAAGCCCAAGTTGATCGGCCCAAAGGCGACATCGTCCCACACGGTCGGCATGAAGATCTGGTCATCTGGGTCTTGGAACAAGAAGCCGATGTATTTCCTCAAGTGCTCAGCGTTCTTCTTCGAGAGTGTCGCACCCATTATTTCCACGTTCCCGGCATTTGGAAAATACAAGCCAGCAAGGATCCGGAGCAGTGTACTCTTTCCAGCACCGTTAGGACCTACAATTGCGACTCTCTCCCCTTCTGAAATCGTCAGCGATACATTTTCTAATGCCTGTATACCGTCGGCATAGGTGTACGAAACGTTCACGAGTTTCAAAGCGTCCAAACGATCACACCGGCCTGGATGAAGAGGGACATTACGGACGTGCCGATGAACGCTACAGCGAAGACCGCGTCACGTGGTCTCGCCCTCAGACGGCTCAGTGTCCTCACCTCACCCGTGTAGCCACGAGAAAGCAAGGCGGAATAAATATTGTTCGCTCTGCTGTGTGATCGTACAAGGATCATCCCCGCCGTGTAAGCGATTGTGCGGAGTGCCTCAACGTGCAGAAGACTCTTTCCCCCGTTGAAGCCACGCGCCTCCCGCGCCAGCTTCATCCTTTCGAGTTCATCAATAAAAACGAAGATGAACCGGTATGTAAAGAGGAGGAGTGAAATGATGATCGCTGGGACCTTAAACCAACGGAGCGCCTTTAGGAATTCGAAGAACGGTGTTGTGGAGACAAGAAGGATAAGTGCGAAAACTGAATCTGTGATCCGAAGGAACATTGCGGCAGCCTCCTCGGGACCTGAGGAGTACCACATCGTAAGGGAGGCGAACACGATGAATGGAAGCGCCATGGCGTAGGATTTCACGATGTGGATCGGAGGGATACGGGAGGCCGCCACAACGAGGAGGAGAAAAAGAAGGGAAATGACCAATGGGGTTAGTTCCCGGAGGAGGGCAATCGAGATGATGAAGATGACTGTACTTGCGATCTTCACCCTCGGATCGAAGTTGCAGAGCGGCGACTGTTTCGCGTACTGATCGATTTCATGATGCTTCATTTCGTTTCCTTACTCTCCTTCTTTTTTCCAGCAATCTTGAAATAGGCATACGAGACGCCGAAGACAAGGGCGAAGCCTAAGAGGCCAGCGAAGAAAGCTGTCACGTAGTCCTCGCCGTAATCAAAGGGAGCGTGATAAACTGGTTCCCCCTCTTCCACGCCCGCATTTTCCATCGTCTTTTCGAGCCCGTCCCCGTATGGGGCGGAAAAGATGAAGTAAAATACGAGCCCAACTGCGAAGAGAATGATGATGCCGACGATCGCCTTCAGCAGGGTCTTCTCGGTCACGTTGTCACCTCCTCAGCTGGTTTTCTCGTTTTTATGATCTCAGGCGCGACTTTTGCCAGGTAGAGGAAGATTGCACCGGTGATGATCCCCTCGCCAATCCCAATGACCGCGTGATATCCTAGCATCGAAGGGAGTGAAATCGCGGCCTCAATACCGTACGCACCACCTGAGATACTAAAACTCGCTGCAAGTTCAAGCGCACAGGCGAATGCTGCCACGAAGATCGATGCCCACGCGGCTGCAATGACGCCAACCTTCTCCAACTTTACGGGAAAGAGTTTGTAGGTGCCCCAGGCGACAAAGGTGCCGATGACGGCCATATTCGTGAGATTGAGACCTAACGCCGTAAGTCCGCCGTCTCCGAAGACAAAGCATTGGATCAATAGGATAACGGTCAGGATAATCACGGCCGCGTATGGGCCGACTAACACCGCAGCAAGTGCAGCCCCAATGAGGTGACCAGTCGTCCCCCCAAAGATAGGAAAGTTGAGCATCTGTGCGACAAAAATCCCTGCTGCAAGGATCGCCATCAGAGGGACAGTCTTTTCATCGATCTTTTTATTCACCTTGAAGATTGAAAACGCGATGGTTGCGAGTGCGATCGCCCACCCAACTGCAAGGATCTCGGGCGCCATGAGCCCGTCAGGAATGTGCATTTTTTCTTTCCTCCATAATACGAATTAGATATTCGTGTTACTGACATCAAATCAAAACTATTTATTATTTTTCTTGATCCGGCGGAAACACTGGGATTGCAAAAGCAAGTTCTCATAGCTTTTTTTAACTTGCCTATTTCATGGGAGAATTGTAAAAATGTCATTACATATCTTTGCGACTCAGCCAATTGATTCCATTAGTTGTTACTTTTCCGAAAATTTTAGTCCATTCTCTTCTACTCTCGGGACAAAATTTATGAGAGAGACGGGGTTATTCGCATCCGCATGGAAAAATGCTATCGCTCTACGGTTTCTAGATGTTTTAACCTCTTATCCCGTCGTCCTAATCTTTGCATTAATTGGCAGTGGAGGTGTTGAATTAATGGTTGATGATTTCAAGGAGCGAGGTGGAAAAAACAGTTCAATACAGACCGCCGTCATTAATCGGTATTCTAGAGTTGCGGTCGAAGGAAAATCATGTTGCGATTCCTCTGCAGGGACAAGAGAGATTATCAAGATCTATTCAGAAGAGGAATTGGCTTCAGTGCCAGAAGAGGTGAAGGAATCAAATTGTGCATGCGGAAACCCCGTCGCGATCGCAGAGCTCAAGCCCGGTCAAGTTGTTCTTGATCTCGGTAGCGGTGCTGGACTTGACGTGTTGCTCGCCTCGCAGAAAGTTGGTCACAAAGGGAAGGTCATCGGGATCGATGCAACGGACGAAATGGTCGCAAAAGCGAATAAAGTGGCGAAATCATTGGGACTATCGAACGTTGAATTCAGAAAAGGGCTCATAGAGAATCTTCCCGTTGAGGATAGCTCCGTTGATGTAATAATAAGCAATTGCGTGATCAATTTAGTGACAGACAAAGAAAAAGTCTTTCGCGAGGCGTTCAGAGTCCTCAAATCTGGGGGGAAGCTTGCGATCTCGGACAGGGTTCTCATCGGTGACCTCCCATCTGAGGCAAGAGAGAGTCTTGAGCTCTGGAGTGCCTGTGTTTCAGGTGCAATTCCTGAGAGTGAATATCTCTCGATGATTGAAGCGGCTGGCTTCGTTGACGTGAGGGTGACGGATCGCCGAATTTACACGGCTGACGAAGCGGTCTCACTCGCGAGAACGGTGATCGACGAAGCAAAACGGCTCGGCAAGGAAGCGCTCGACGAACAAGTCGTGGCAGAAGCCTTCCTCGCAATTGCGAACGATCATATCGTGGCCTATAAGCCGTAATACATGTCTCAATTGCGGACGGAGAGATCGTTGAAATTGATGGCGAAGCCAGAAATCATTAGCGAAAGCGGGACGGGTTTTGATAGATGTTTAGTTAGTCTTCGATGTATGATCCTCTGATGCCAAATCTGACAAGCTGTCCTTTTCTGTTCATCCCCGAGTTCAGACTTGAACCACTTCTCCGAACTTCCCGCCCTTGAGGAGGGCGTCGATAAAGAATTTTTTCTTATTTTCATCATCGAACGAAATGTAGCCAATGATCGCTTTGATCATGGGGCTCCTGTCTTCGATGATTTCGATTACGCCCTTTCCAGTCTTCTCGTCCTGAACGATTCTCAATTGTAGCTTCATTCTTTCACCTCATCTCATTTCGAAAGGGGGATTACCGAGCCGTACTTTCCCCCTTCAAGAAGCGCGTCCACAAAGAATTTCTTCTGTTCCTCATTGTCATATGTGATCAGTCCTATTCTCGCCCTGCAAGTGATGGTCCTCTGCTCAAGAATTTCGATGACACCTTTTCCCGTCGCATTGTCTTGGATCATTCTCAAATAGAGTTGCATATTCTCCTCCTTTGTACCCCTTTGCGACTACTGGCATATTTTCTCTTCTTAGTCGCCAATCTGGTGGAATGACTTTGACGATTTTAAAGTTTCATGGTTGATTTCTTTTAAACGCTTCATCTCCCTTTTTGGGTGTTCCTCGCCAGAAGAGGTGACCTCGCGAGGAAGAAATTATTATCTCCCAATGTAATCTGCTCTCAGGAAATTGATCGGTTGTAGGTGATTGGATGAAGGTAATTGCGTTCAACGGAAGTCCAAGGAAAAATGGCAACACGTATCATGCACTGGAAACCGTTCTCGCAGAGCTGAGGAGCGAAGGGATTGAAACAGAGTTGATACAGCTCGGGAGCGAAAGGATTGAAGCGTGCAACGCGTGCAACGCTTGTTTCAAGAACAAGGACGGGAAGTGTGTAATTGACACAGATAATATCAACAAATACATTGAAATGATAAAAGAAGCCGATGGGATGGTTCTTGGATCCCCGGTTTATTTCGGCAATGTGACATCCCAGATGAAGGCGTTTATTGACCGCGTCGGTTTTGTGTCAAGGGTCAATGGAGATATGTTCAAACGGAAAGTAGGCGCTGGCATCGCTGTGCAGAGGAGGGCAGGAGCGCTAGCAACGTTCTCTGATCTAAATTACTTCTTCCTTATCGGCCAGTGGATTGTGGTGGGATCTAGCTATTGGAACGTTGCGACTGCCACGAAGCCAGGGGATATCCTGAACGACAAAGAAGGCATAGAGACCCTCAAGACGCTCGGCAAAAATATGGCGTGGGTCCTAAAGAAGCTCGTTGATTGAGGTCTGCGATTTTTCCTTACCCTTTTTCTTTTTCATCAAAATCAAAAAAGGGGAGTTGCCCAGTTACTGGTAGTGTGATTAAACATCATGCAAATGAATATTCATGGCATTGTTTTGCAACGACGAGTTGGTAGTAAATCCTTGTGGTTCTTAGATTTGCGCTGATACTCCATTGTTCAGTCTATTGATACCCGAGATTTGCAAAAAGCGGAATTATCGCGATAGCTTCATATACTGTTAAGAATCTAAATATCCAGAGGCTAGGGCTATTGATATCAATAAGCTGTGGAGGATTTAGGGAATGAATAAGATTCTTAAGAAGTTGCGCAAGGCCAAGGAAGGAGTGTCTGAAATTATCGCGAATATCCTCGTCCTGGCAATCACCGTGACTTTGTTTTCTAGCATTATGTGGTATGTTGGCACAATGCCTCCACCAAAAGAAGAAGTGTACGGAGATTTTGATGCCACTTTATCGTTCATAAACGGTGGAACCTGTATAATCGAGGTGACTCACAAATCCGGTCCAACTCTAAAGGACTACAGGACTGATATTTACCTGGTTGTGGACGAAGAGCCGCATACATTGCATATTAGAGATGGGACGATCAACGGCGTGCAGTCGGATGAATGGAAAATTGGGGATGTCTGGAGGTTTGATGCCACTGCAAATGGCATCACTATCACCCCGAGTTCATCTGTTACGTTGATGATCGCCGACCCAACGGTCAATTCATTAATTTGGTCGGCGAATCTGCTTGGTGCTGGGGGCAATAATCCTCCGGTCGTTATGAACAAGTGGGTAGGTGTTAAGACAGGCTCACTATGGATCACAACGAGCACCGTGCTCCAGACCCAGGTGATTAAGGTTTATGCCAAGGTGACCGACATAGACGGCGACCTTAAGGATGTATATGCCAATGTATCTCACCTCGGTATCAATGATGACATCGGCTTCGGTGTCGGAATTTACGAAATGACTGATTCCAATGGTGACAACACTTATTCAACTACAGTAGATATCGAAGTGCCAGTTTCGGATAACACGGGTGAAAGAGCCATTGAAATCATTGCTGAGGACTCAGGCGGCAGACGATCGATTTCTGTACTCATACTGACGATTCAACCATACACCACCGGTCCACCTACAATCATTTACGCCGCTATTGAACCGAGCAGTTCCATATTAGGTTCAACCTTCATGGTCCGGTGCTATGTGACAGATCCAAATGGAAATCTCAATAAGAGTAGCGTTGTTGTCACTAACGAGGACAACTATGAGACTCTAGGAACTGTCAATACGTCACACCTATCTCCAGCAACTGGAGAAGATGTTGCTGCATTGGGGCTCACGAAGTTGAGATACAGTGACGGTGATTTTCTCGCTGTACCTGACGGCGAATATGCGAATGTAACGGCATGGATGCTCCCTTTCCCAGACGACATCACTGGAAAAACTTTCCAAACCGTTGTGTTGAAGGTCAGATATTACACTGGTCCTGACTTCAATGGGACGAATATGTTTCTTAACGTTGACGGCACAGGAAAAGGCCTTCCATTGTTAAGGTGGACAACGCCGATCACACGTGTGTTCAATCTACTGGCAATGGGTTATGATACAGCTGAAGAGCTAAAGGAAATAAACGTAACATTCCACAACGAGGGCGGTGATGTTGTTTATTTCGACTACTGGTGGATTGAGGTAACTTACACAAACACAACCCTTTCTGCTTTTCAGAGGCTAGTAGAAGATCCCTATAACCCCGGGTACTTCACGGGCTACGGCGTCGCAAGGAGTGACATTCTCGAAGCAGCCTCGAGGACCTATTACTATAGAATTTCTGCGACAGACGAAACTGGTAACGAGGCGAGCGTTCGCATTTCTCACACTGTTATCACCTCTGAGATTCTTATGGGAGGCGGTTACGGTAGGGGAGAACCGCCAGGGAACCTGAACTATAGCGCCTTGCAAGGGTTCAATATTTTTGAGCTCTCTGAGTGGACAAATAAGAACTACACAGCCACCCCAAGGACGGTCTTCTCGCAGAGTCAAAAAGCCGTTGTGGTCGTCGCTAGTAAGTATTTAGTAAACACGGAGAACGAGAATACATTGCTAGTGATCGACCCAACCACAAAGGTCACTGTCTCAGCTGTCTCGACTCCAAATGTTGTATTCCAGAGGTATGATTATAACTCGGGATATTATGTGTACAATGCAACGATCGACTGCTCAAAACTTCAAAACAATAAGAAATACATGGTGCAGGTTCAACTGAGGGACACATGGGTTCCGAACAATATCTTCTTCGCCACACAATTAATCACAGTCGGTACAGCGGATTACCCCCAGTTCTTGACCTTTAAGGACTCAAGTTATTCAATTCCGTCCAGTGAGTTCTCGACTTATGATCTCTCAAACAATACCATTTACGTTGAGATCAGAAACAGATATGGTGGCGATTGGTACCAGTATGGCGGGGACGTCGAGATCAGGGACTTTTTCTGGAATGCACAGATCAAGAGGATTCCGCCAGTGAGCGGGTGGAACGGCCCAGTCAGCAATGTGACAAAGGTCGGTACGAATGTGTATAGATTCGCGATCAATTTGGCCAACGCCACTGAAGGGGCTCCCTGGATACCGGGCAAGAACGCATACGCGTTGCGGTATGATATGTTCAAAGCAGGTAACGAAACTTACGTTCTTTCAAAGATCATTACAATTACAGTCCCCAAGTACAAATTAGATTTCGTCGCAGGTATCGACCTCCCGACTGGTGGTGCTTCGTGGAGCCAGAGGTACGCGATGTTTTTCTACAAGAACGATAACTACTGGTCTCCTCCAGATATGCTGGAAGGTGTCAACGAGGCAAAGGATCCTATCTATAAGTCCGCCCTTGTTAGAACTGGAGACATGAATAACGATGGAAAGAATGACATCGTTGCGGTTATTTCAGAGTATAAATCTGGTAAACTAGAAACCTATTGGCTATTCCAATACATAAATGATGGATACTGGACGCGATATACGATTGCTAATCTCGGGAAATCGGCAACACCGACCGCTCTTGAGCTTGGCAATATAGACTTCGATAACGATCTAGATGTCATAATAGGATTCTCGAATGGCATAGTCTGTTTCTATAGAAATGATGGTATTTGGTCATATAAGGTCGTTGACGCCTCGTTAACCTCGGCCATCGTCGACCTTGAGGTCGGTGACCTCGATTGGGTACTTACGCCTGGGAACGATCCGCTGAGGTCACTGGACATCGCGGTATGTCGAAATGATGGCACAGTTCAGATATATAAGAACAGCGATGGTGCTGGTGTTACTTGGACTCGGTATTCAAGAACGGGAACTGCCACGGACGTCGTTGATTACGCCGATGCCGATATTCATATTTACGGAACTCAAACTGGTCAACCAACTGGAACGTATCTAGATACGCAAAATGCGTTTTATGATCCGGGCGTCTTCGAGAGAATTATCGAGAAATGGGTTTATAGATATCAGGACAGTACTCCAGCCGCAAGAGACACTACAAAAGATACCACAAACGAAACGGATGCAACGCAACTGCGTCCCAATGACAATCAATATTACACCGTAATCTATGGTCAAACAGCATATATAAGGTCATGGGACCCAACTGGCCTGATCGATGACGTGCAGATTGAGCGACTCATATTTAAGGTCAGGTATAAAACCTATCGATACGACGGATCTGACTATATCAAATGGGGTTTGGGTGCTGGAGATCCCACGAATAATATGATGCAAATCAGAAATTCAACAGGGGAGTGGATCGAGGACGAATTTAATTTAACTGGCTCTATCCAGTGGGCAAGTTCCTTGATCAGCTTGAAGGTGAGTTTCTCGAATACATATTTCCTTAACGAACCATCCGTTATTGACTTTGATTATTGGGTGCTCAATGTGACGTGGAGAACTGGCGATAAGTTAGATCATCGCTGGACTATACAAGTGACACCGGGTACCACTCATACTTTCCAGTTGTATGCAAGTAAGTCCTCTGCGGAAGATAATTATCAATTCTATTATTCAACGGATAATATCACATACATTTCAATGGTATCTGTAAGAGTGAGTTCAACATCACCATCTCTATATACATATGTCCTGCCTGCAGAGACGTCAGGAAAGCTGTACATCAAAGTAGAAGACACGAATAGAGCTTCCACCGCCACTTCTCTCGATTATGTCAATATTTATCAGATGTCTGTGAGGACTACAGCTGCAGGGGGATTGGTTGGAAGTACAGCTAAAGCACTCGCGATCGCTGACATGAACAATGATGGATCGAATGATCTCATTGTTGTGGGAGAATTGAGTAAAAACGGAAAGGTCTGGGTTGGACTCAATAACGAGGGAAATATCCTTCCGTACTTGGTGCAGGTAATCGCGGATAACTCCAATTTTGCAGGGTGCATTGATGTAGACGCAGGTATTTTCGTAGGCGGCAATACCCTGAGGGATATTGTACTAGCAACTGGCTCTAAGGTATATTTCATCGAGCAGACAGCGCTGGGGAGGTACTCAATCAGTAGCTTATCTTTCACCATCTCTACAATCACTGTGATGGCGGCTGGAGATGTCGACGGCAATGGGAGAACGGACGTATTGCTCGGTACTACAGACGGTCGTATCATCCTCTACATGAATTATCTTGGGCAGACAACGGGCTGGCAGTCTTATCTCGTCGATTCGCGGGACTACCAGATCAATGATATCGGCTTAGGTAAACTCCAGAATGCATGATCGACTGACATATTTTTTTATTTTACATTTTTATACTACTTTTCAACGATTCAGATAATAATGATTTATTCTAGATCAACCAGGTCAATTTGTATTAATCTCGCTTTCTTTTCATTTATTTGTGGACTTCTTTATAGACTTATGCAGCGTCAGCAAGAAAACGAAATCCTCGAGTGCATTGATTGCGTGCTTCAACTCAGCTGGCATGTATATCCAAGTGCCTGGCAATGCTTCGTACTTATTTTCTCCTAGGATTATCATTGCCTTCCCCCTCATCACATGAATCGATGCCGGCATGCTCGCCGTGTGCTCTGAGAGGCTCTGCCCCTTTGCCATGCAGAAGAGAACCATTTTCAAATCTGGTGTATCGAGAAACGTTTTGCTCACGATTCCTTCCTTCGCAAATTCTATCATTGTCTCGAGATTAGTAACAAATGCATCCTCGATGTTTTCGACCATATTAATCACTTTTTTAAATGCGACATCATGGTTGATAATCATTTCGTAGTACCAATTCGGTCTCATACAGAAAACGTTTATCTCAATGTCACTGCGTTACACCGTCATCCTAAAAGGCGATCGTTATGGATTCTCTTCTGATCCTTCTCATCTACTCAATCGCGATCACAGTTGCAGCACTCCTCGGAGGGATTCTCCCGCTCATCAGGAATTGGACATCACTGCAACTCCATCTGTTCACTGCGTTCAGCGCAGGTGTGTTCGTCGGGGCAGCGTTCCTGCACATGATTCCAGACGCGATGGAAATGGCAGGCGCAAACAGTGCACTTCTCTTCGTTCTAATCGGGTTCATTTTCATTTTGTTCGCTGAGCGAGTAATCATGCACAGCCATGCAAGGGAATGCGTCGAAGGATGTGAACATGATCATATGCTCACTGGTTTCACCGCCTTCTTCGGCCTTCTGATTCATTCTCTTGTTGCTGGTATCGGACTAGGGATCGCGGTGCTTGTCGAACCAACTCTAGGTGTAATCGTCTTTGCTGCGATTATGGCCCACGAGAGCATCGAACTCTTCTCTCTATCAACAGTCTTCAAGCTCGCTCGATTTGAAAATAAGAAAATCTTTGCCTATCTTACCCCCCTCTCATTGACGAAACCAGCTGGTGCGTGGATTGCAGTCCTTGCCTTCGAGATCATAGCAAAAATCGAGCTCGGCATCCCCCTCGCGCTCGCAGCTGGAACATTCCTCTACGTAGGCATATGCGATTTACTTCCAGAAGCCTTTCATGAGGAGAAAAAGCGATATTCAGGATTTATCCTTGTGCTTATTGGTATCGCGATTATGTACGCACTCGGCCTCTTTATTTGAACTTTGATTCTACTGGATTAAACGGAGATCCACAAAATTGGATTCCCGTGCTTCAGATGTGTTCCCTGAGCTCTTTGATGTCGACATTCAATTGGACGACGTCCCCGACAACACCAACAATATCGGTCTTCAAGGTGATCCTAGGTGCCTTCAAAACGGATTTCTTGATCTTGAGGTCCTCGATGACCTCCTTGAAGACCTCTACGATTAAAGTCAAGACCGTCCATGTCTTCGTGTCAACATTGGCGCCTACCAGCGTTCCGATCTTCTTCCCATCCCTTGTGATCACATCCTTTCTTTCTGCCACGCTCAACTCAAGAACCATGTTATCCCCTGAAGGATTTGATTAGAGTCAAATCACTTAATCATTTCGAATTCCGATGTGAGGTCATTCTTTCACAAGTCTGAAGAGGATGTCTTTGTCCCCCTTGTTAAAAGTTCCAATCATGAGTCCGACTGCGAAGTAAAAGATCGCGCCGGCAAGGATCGTGAAGATGATATCGAGATAGCTTTTTACAATCAACAGGAAAACCGCGAGTGCGATTGAAGCGACGGTCGTCTTCAATCCGATATCAACATAATCAACGGAAAAGAGGCGTGTTGTCATGAAGCGTAGGCTCATGAACCCCATCACAATGTTCGCCAATAGGAACGCAGTCGCACCACCCGCTGGTCCGTAAAGGGGTATGAGTGCTACGCAAAGTCCGATATTGACCGCCGTGCCAGCTGCAGCGGAATAAGCGTTGAGGCGCATTAGATTCGCGGAGGCGAGCACATTTGCAATGTTCCCGCAAAAGTACTTAACGGCGACGACGGCGATGAGGATTTGAAATGGCAGGACAGCTGGTGCGAAATTCTCCCCATACAGGAATGTGACGACTTCCCCGCCCACGATAATACCACCGACCGTGATCGGGAGGCCGAAGAAAAACAGGAATTTCATCGCTTTCTGCTGGATCATCTTCAGCTTCGTAATCGATTGTTCGAAAGTCTGCGAGGTCAATGGCATGATTGCCCCGAGAAAGAAGGTGTGGAGAAGGCTGAGTGGGATCGCGAGGTTATATGCGACGCCGTAATAGGCTGCCGCGACATTGCCGCCCCAGATCTGCACTAAGACAGTGTTGACGGTGTAGAGGAGTGTGATGAGAACGCTCGAAGTCGCAAAGTGCGTTGCACGTCTAAACTGTGCCTTTGCGTCGCCGAGGGAGACCTTCCAGACAGGCCTTGTAATTGACCTGGAAAATATCAGATATGCGATTGAGAAGCTGAGGATGCTTCCTGCGAAAATGACAAGGACAATTTCTGTCAAGCCGAATCCAGAAAAGAGCATTGCAATAACGATCGTCACGGTAAAAGACCGCTCGATGATTTGAACGAGGAGATTCAGATGCATACGCTCGAAGGCATTGAACATGCCAAAGAAGACGGCCGTCAAGTTTCCGAAGAAGCTCGTCATAGCGACGATCATGATGACAAAGGCGGTGTCTTTCGGATAGGATGCGATCAGAACTGCTGAAAATGAAATCAAGATGCAGATGACGCCGAGTATGGACCTGAGCAGCAGCGTCGTTGGCATGTATCGCGAAGCGATTGACCGATTCTTCGAGACCTCCACAACCAAAAGACCGTTGAGTCCAAAATCTGCGATCACAAAGATCAGGCCAGCAATAGCGAACGCGAAGACGTACGTCCCATACATCTCCTCGCCAAGGAACCGCGCGAGGAAAATCGAAAGGACTAAGGTGATGATCTGACTAAATATGTAAGCAGCAGCCAAGGAAAGCGTATTCCTTGCGATCCTCTTGACAACATTCATCTGACCATCTTTTATTTAAGTTGCTCTCTAAATTGGCAAGAACGCTTATAATCCATTGCTATGCAGCGAGGGCGCATCAATCCCTTTGCAAATGCTCCCTGAAATAGGCGATCGTCTTTTTTAGGCCCGTCTCTAAATCGACTGTGGGTCTCCACCCGAGTTCTCTCATCGCAAGCGTGATATCTGGCCGCCTCCGTGAAGGGTCGTCCCGCGGCAATGGCTTGAAAGTGATTCTTGACGATGTACCAGTCAGTCCAATGATCTTCTTAGCGAGCTCGATAACTGCTATTTCTTCCGGGTTCCCCAAATTGACTGGGCCTGTGAAATCCTTTTTGTTCATGAGTCGGATCAATCCGTCGATGAGGTCAGAAATATAGCAAAATGACCTCGTCTGCGATCCGTCTCCATATATTGTCAGGTCATCACCCTTCAGCGCCTGCACGATGAAATTCGAGACCACTCGGCCATCGTCCTCTGCCATCCGCGGGCCGTAGGTGTTAAAAATCCTCGCGATCTTGATCTCGACACCTTCCCTCCTGTGGTAAGCAAATAAGATACTCTCCGCGACTCTTTTTCCCTCATCGTAGCAGCTCCTTACCCCGATGGGGTTGA